>SKXY01000133.1 GCA_007128175.1 Wenzhouxiangella sp.
CCGAGATCGATCTCCACTCGGTCGTGGCCGGCCTCGGCCAGGTCGCCGTACCAGGCATCGGGCACGACCAGTTCGGGGGCAAACTCCGCATCGACCTTCACTGCCCAGCCATCGCCACGCAAGGTGTCGAATTCCTGTTGCAGTCGAATCCAGGTTGCCAGCGCACGACGCTGGTCAACGGCGACCCAGAGATCGCCTTCACCAGGCTGGTAGTCTCGTCCGCTGCATTTCTTGAGGGGCACCAGGCCGAACGCTTCCAGAGTGCCGGTCAACTCCTGTTCCGCCTGCCGATCGCGCTTGACCATGACCACCCGGTCGGTGTCGATCAGGCGCGAATCCTGCTCCTCGTCCCAGTCGAGCAACAAGTCGTCGTAACCAAACTGCAATCGGGCAGCCGCCGTGGAAGCGAACCCGGAGGCGGCCCCAACGCGAGTCCGAACAAGCGTGAGAATCGGACGAGGGGATGAGGAATCGAGGCGGCTGATATCGAGTCGAACCGGACGCGGGAATTGTCCTGGTGCTTCGGCCAGCAGATCGACCACCTCATCGACACGGTCAGGCGCCACCGGCCCGGCCATCAGCAGGCGGCTGGCCAGCTCTTCGTCGATGCCGGCACTCATGCAGCGGCAAACGCCGGCCACGGGGTCCAGCAGCCAGGGCGGCAACAGCGGCAACTGGCGATCCCCTTCCCCGCCTTCGGCGCGCCAGGACAGTCGTTGCCAGCCACTGGGCAACATCTCCCACTCCACTTCCGCAGCAACCGACTCGCCAAGCTTGAGCACCGGCCCGTCGATGTCCTGCCAATGACAGCGGCCGGTGGCAATGACCTGGCGCAACAACCCCGCACTGGTGCGTGCCAGCGGATACCAGACCAGTCCCTTGAGCGACAGCACGTGATCGGCCAGCGAGTGCAGGATTTCCAGATCGTCTTCGGCAACGTAATCGGGTTGCACCTCCTCGCCCAGCCGGGAAAGCGAGAAAGGGGTGGTGTTCGGACCATCGGCAGTATCGGACACCCGCGACGGGCAGACGCTGAGCTCACTGCCGTCCTCCGACAAGCGCAGCAAGTAGGCCATGAACTGTCCGCCGGCAGGGACCGTTCTCGTCCTGTCTGCAGAACCGGTTCGGTTCCGGCTCCCGGTATCCGGGCCACTCTTGCCACTACTGGCCAATGCGAGCACCACTGCAGCCATGTGCTCACATACCGACCGACCGCAACACGAACAGTCGCCACCGAGTTCGTCCCCGTCGAAAGTCACATAAACACGGTGATGGTGCTCATCGTCGTTGACGGTTCCGTTGAGCACCGTGAGGTCGTCAACCTCTCCGGCCCGGCACTCCTCCACCTTGCCGGCGGCCTGCAAGCGCTTCGCTCGGGCCAGGCAGGCCGGCGCACAGGCGTCGAGCAGTCGTTCGGTCAGTTGGATGGTCGGAAGCATGCCCGGCAACAGTGACAAAAGCCGGGCATCATACCCATTAATGCCCCGTCCGTTGCGGCCACTTTGGCGACCACGAACGGCGGACGTTCAGGATCTCACTCCCCTGCCATGCTGGTGAAGCGATCCTGCGGCAGGATGAACAGCCCCAGCTCTTCGAAACGATCATCGAAGATCTCGGGCACCACTTCCCCGCCAGTGGCCGGCGCCATGATGGTCACGGGCATCTCGTCCATTACGGCATCGTTGCCCAAGCCCAGCAGGAGTTCCCCGGTAACCGGTGCGGAATCAACCTCGACCTCGAAATTGTAGAGTGTGAACCAGGGCTGGAACTGGCCTTCCGGTGCAGTGAAGGTCACGCCGTCGGCGCCGATTTCAACGTCCCAGTCATCAATCTCTCCGACACCACCGAAGTAGGTGTCGGACACGGTCATCCCGGCGTCCAGCGGAATATGGAACTCGGTGATGCCGCGCTCAAAATCGTAGTTCTGCAGGGCATAGTTGTAGCGGTAGGTTCCGTCTTCCTGATCATGCACCCGGACCAGCAGTCGCAAGTGGCCCTGCGGCATGTTGTCCGGATAGGGTTCGTCGGGCTTGGCTGAAGGAACAACAACGCGCTGGTGGTCGGCCATCGGTTCGCGATCCTCACCGACCCATTCGCTGATCGCGGGCCCCTGTTTGTAAGGACCTGGGTTGAAGGCCCATCCGCTGTCGTTCGGTGCCGGGTCGATGGGCCGATAACCCATGGTGCTCCAGATATTGGTGTCGTACTGGATCACGTACCAGGCATCCATGAAGTACTCGGCGCCGTCTTGCTGGAACTCGTCCGGGTCGATGAGCAGGCGATTGAGCCACTGACCGGAAAACCCCGTCTGATTGCCATCACAGTCCGGGTCGAAAAAGGAGCCACAGCTGTCCCAAAGGCCGAGGCTGGCGACGATCTCGTCCTTTGGACCCTGGTAGGTGGCCGTATCGTTGTTGCCGGCCGAGTAGGTGTCTTCGCAACCGGGCCACAGGATATTGCCGTCACCGCAGTTGATGTCACAGTTCACGTTGATGGTCAGGAAAGCATGCTTGGCGCCGGATTCGGCCAACATCTCGATGCGGCCATCCTTGATGCGGTAGATGTTCCACACCAGGTACGGGTGTTGGTCCACCGGATCATATGGATAGTCGGGATGGCTGGACAATTGCCTGATCCAGGGAATGTCAGCCATGCTGACATTCTTCAATGTCGCCGACGGTGCCGTCTTGACCAGCCCCGTATCGGGCTGGGTTCCCTGGTAGGCGATATTGTTCATCGCGATCAACGCTACCTCGGCTTCAAACTCTCCATCCTGCGGCCAGATCGGACGCTCATCACAGCCTGGCCCCTGTCCCGAGGTATCCGCACCCGGCGGCACTTCCATGTGCAGATCCAGCCACCCCAGACCGATGGGCATGTCGGCCAGCACATCCAGACCCAGCAGAGCCGCCAGGTCCGCAGAGGCCTCGACCTCGGCATTCTGAACCGTGAGGAGATCACGCTGGTGCTCGGCAAGGATATGCATGTGGGTCAGGGTGAACATCGTCCGCCCCTGCATATCCTGTGCCACAAAGGCTGCATGATCGCCCCACTGGCCGGCCACCAGCTGGAGTTCATTCAGGTCAACGACATTGTCACCGTAGCGCAGCGTCAGGCCGGTCTGCATCTCGACTAACCCCACTTTGGGATCGACCGCCTCCAGGTTGCCGTAGGGCACGAGCAGGCGGAACGGCTCGACGGAATCGACCTGGAACTCGATCCGTTGACGGGTCGTGACCGGCTGGCCGTGGTAGAAAATCTCGATGCCGAAATCCGGCAGGTAGTCGCCCCGGATCTCGAGTTCCATGGTGCCGTCCCAGGCATGCCAGACCTGCTCTTCGCCAAGCGAGTCCAGGTCGAATGCCCAGGCACTGCAGCCCATGGACAGGGCCATCAGGCCAAAAAGGTATTTGTTTTTCATTAGATTGCGCTGGTGCTTCGAATACGGAATCGGCTTCCGAGCATACTGCACTTGCCAGCACAAAGCATGTCATCCGGCGAATTTCGCCCACTTCCGCCCGGGAACGAGCAATCCGCCGATAACGATGGTATGTTCCCCGGGAGAAACGATACCAACGAGACGAAAACAATGAAAACCGGCACTCTCCTCCTCCTTGCCCTGCTTTTGAACGTATCGACCACGGCATCGGCCATGTGGAGCTTTGGCGCCGATGCTTCCGGCTGTGACGACCTCGACGGCATCGCGCCGATCGCGGACGTCGACTTCGAGAGCGACATCCAGCCAGTGCTCGACGGCTGTGCAGGCTGTCATGGCGAAGGCGGCAGCGCAGGTCTGGATCTGCGAGCGGGCCATTCCTACGACAACCTCGTCGCGGTCATCAGCAACACCAACCCGAACCGCCAGCGAGTTGAGCCGTTCAATCCCGACGACAGCAGCCTGTTGCTGTCGGTCAACTGTGAACAACCGGGCGGGCCTGGATTCCAGATGGGTACCCTGGCACTGGACGATCGCGCGCTGATCCGCGACTGGATTGTGCAGGGCGCGCATCCCGAGCCCTTCACGCCCGCCATTCCCGACGACGTCGAGCTCGAACCGGTCTTCGCTGCAGGTACCTTTGACCTCGCCCTGGGCCTGGTCCATGCCGGAGACGGGTCC
>SKXY01000316.1 GCA_007128175.1 Wenzhouxiangella sp.
ACCTCTGTGACCTCTGTGACCTCTGTGTCTCTGTGGTGAGATCTTTCTTCCCGCTTGCTTTGCCCGTGGCCAGCCGGGCCAGTGGAATCGCTTGCATCACAGTTGGCCACGGAAAGGTCGGGCCGGGGTCAAGTTTGCGGTGAATCATGACAGCCGGGTCGTTGCTGGCCGGGATCATGTCGGTATCGAGTTCGTCGTGGCCGGCGATGCGTCCGAGATTCGGTAGGGTTGATTCAAGCTTTTGCAGCAATCCGATCAGGGCCGTGATCTGTTCATCGGGGTAGGGATCGTTCCAGTCTTGGTGGCCCGAATCGAACCAGTCCGGCCAGCGGCCGCGGTGGACCAGTTCGATGCCGATGCTGTCGGCGTTATGGCCCCGAACATGGTGCGCAACCCGCTCCAGCGGCACCCATTGCTCGACCGATCCGTCACGGTCGATATAGAAATGTCCGCTGTTGCCGGTACGCGATTCAGCATGGTGGATCTCCTCGCCGAACTCGCGCGCCATCGCCAGGTCCGGCAGCTCGGTGGCATGCATCACAACCATCTCAACCGATTCGACCGTTCGTTCCTCGAGGCGGTCCACGTAGCTCAGCGGCTGGAAGGGTATCGTTGAACTGAAGGGTTTCATGCTGGCGATGACCGTCGACTTCCGTCTGTGAGCTGATGCACGATAAACATTGTACTCCGTGACGATGACCGGGCCGGCGGCCGACCCGGTCATAACGACTGCGCCAGTCACTGGCAGATTGCTGTACGGCTGATCACGGTGGGGTCGCAAAGTATCGGACCGATAATCTCGACGTCGTTCAGATCCAGGCGCGAACCGAAATCCGCAATCACCGCGGGTCCGCCGTTGCCTGTGATCGAAGATGGACTGGGGTCGGTGACCGGACCGGGATGATCCGCATCCGGCCATGAGCGCAGGGTGACGACGCCAGCACCGCTGGCGACCAGGCCGGGCCCCAGGTTGTCGTTGAGCTGCAAACCGCCGCGGATCTCAAGGGAGGCGTCAGAGCTCAGAACCATGCCAACCGGGTTGTCGGTAAACACGAACCGGGCTGCACCAAATGGGCTGGCCACCTGGCTCCCGGCAACGGCCACCAGTCCCGGGCCGCCATTGGCCGAGCTTTCGATCAACACATTGCCAACCGGTCGACCTTCTCCGGCGACCATCAGCATCCCCTGACCGAACTGCATGCCAATGGCAGTGTTGTTGCGTGTGCTCAGGATGCTGCCGACGGCGCTGTCCAGCTCGAGGACGGCGACTGTTGAGTGTTGGCTGACGATGAGGCCCAGCAGATTGTTGTCGGCGTAGACGTGCGCACCACGAATCTCGCCCATCGAATTGCCTTCCAGGAACAGCCCGGCACCGGCATTGCCAGTCAGTTCAGCCTGCCCGCGAAAGACCACGGTCGATCCTGAAACAGCCATCAGCGCGGTGCCGAGGCTGTCGAAAACGGCACTGTCGCGAAACTCCAGGTTGGATTGAGAGAGTCGAATGCCGGTTCGGTTGCCGGTGATGTTCAGGTCCTCCATGAGGACTCCTGCGCCGCGCACAGCCAATATGCCTTCGGCCTGACTGTCACGCACCGTGAGGCCGCGCAGGATCACACCCTGGGCGCCGTCAATGGTCACAAGGCCATTGAATTCGGAAGCGCCAGGGTTGAAGTGGGTGCCAGCAATGACCGCCGTACCCCTTCCGTCGATGGTCAGCGGCCCCTGGTCAATGGTGATCGCCTCTTCGCAGGTGCCAATGACGATCAGGGTATCGCCAGGCTGTGCGTTGCGAATGGCGCGACCCAGGCGGTCTCTCGGCATGCCGGGTGCCTGGTGAGCCGGTGGCAAGTTGCAGTTGACAGTGATCGAGCCAGCATTGGAAGCAATGGATGTTTGTGTCCAGAAGGTGACTGTAATTGCCACCACCAGCAGATTGATCGCTTTCATGACTCTTCTCCTTCGGACATGGAGTCCGATTTTTGTTTGGTGGCCGCGGCTGACTCCGGTGTGGTCGGTCAGCAGGCCTTGGCGTGATTGCCGACTTTCAAGTTAGAATCGAGCTCGGTGGCCTGCATGAAACCTGTCCAAAGAGTTCATGAAGTTCGGGCAAAAACCATGGCGATTGGGGGCACGAATCCAGGAAGACGTTGGACGGGCGGCCGTGTTCAGGGTGGGTGATCTGGAAGTCGATCCAGGTCAAAGGCAGGTACAGCGCCGTGACCAGGCGCTATCACTTCCAGGCCATTCCTTTGATTTTTTGCTGGCACTGATTCACGTCGCACCGAATATCGCCACATCCGACTACCTGTGCCAGTCGGTCTGGGGTGGCCGACCGGTGTCACCGGAAACCATTACCCAGCGCGCCAAACTGCTGCGAGACGCACTGGGAGACGACAGTCAGCAGCCCCGCTATGTGGCGGTGGTGCGCGGGCAGGGGTATCGTCTCGTTCCGCCGGTGATGACAGCTGTTCGACCTGTCCGCCAGGCTCGCTGGAAGACCATGCTTGTCGCATTGACTGCCGCATTGGTCGTCGTGGTGATGGCCATTGCGCTCTGGCCCATGGATCGAACTGCCGATGTTCCGATGGGCTATGAGCAGGCGAGCGCCAACATGGCGCGCCATACCGCGATCGGACTCAACGCGGCCGTTGAGGGATTGACCAGCGTGCTTGCCGATTATCCGGATTTCGTGCCGGCACATGTGAGCCTGGCCGAGGCCCGGTTGCTTCAGGCGCGCTATCGAATGTTGGACCGTCAGGTGGCCCTGAGGCTGTCCAGAGATGCCGTTGAACGTGCGCTCAAGCTGGACCCCAGGTCGGCGCCAGCTCATGTGGCACTGGCCAATACGCTGGCCTTGAGTGGAGATCACGAGGGTGCCGAGCAGGCGTTTCGCCATGCGATTGAACTGGATCCGCTCCTGGCCTCGGCCTTTCTTGACTACGGGTTTCTGTTACTGGCCGATCCGGTTGATCATCGTCCACTAGAGGCCATCGAGCTGTGGCGCCGTGCCGCACGCCGCGATGTGGAATCCGATGTGGTGCGCTCACACCTTGCATGGACAGAGTTTCGCTCAGGTCGTTTTCATCAGGCCGAAGCTGCGCTTCGCGACATCGTGTCGCGTAATCCGGAGCTGCCCATACCGCATTTCGTACTGGCAGAGCTGCTGCATTCCGATGGGCGTCAGGACGAAGCGATCCGGCACTACCGGCGCACCCTGGAGCTCAATACCTGGTTCTCGCCCCTGGCTTATCAAGGCCTGGTCGAGGCACTGCTGGACCTGCAACTCGATCAGGCAGCCGCAGAAGTTCTGCAACAGGCCCGAAGTATGCCCGAGGATGGTGGCCTGAGCCTGTACCTGGAGTCGATGCTGGTCCTTCATGGTTGGCAGGAGGCTACAGCAACACCAGCCTATCCCGATGTGATGCAGATCGAGAGCCTGTCGGTCAGTCGACCCAGTCAGGCAACCTGGCTTGCCGCGATGTCGCATCGTTTGCAGGGGCAGGATATCGAGGCGCGCGAAGTCATGGAATCCGGAGAGCCGCGCTTGCTGGCGCTGCCGGGGGGCATGCCCGTGGATGGGTACTGGCGTGATCTGATTTGCCCGTACGCGCAACTTCTGGTGGAACAGGGTGAAGCGGCACGCGGCACGGCGATTGCACGCTGGCTGCTGAATCGTATCGCCGACGGCCCGGACTTCGCCCGGCTGCGTCATCTCGACCCCGTCATTTGCCTGACTGCCGCCGGTGATGTCGACGAGGCCCTGTCTGTATTACAGGGGGCCGCTGCCGAGGGTGTCCCCAGTGGCTGGCGAATGCTGGCAATCCGTCCGGAGCTGGTATCTCTTCAATCGCACCCGGAGTTTCAAACGGTGCTGGAAACGATTGCCGAGCAAGTGGACCTTCAGCGTCAGGCGCTGGAGGCCGAGGTGATCGCTATTCGCTAGTGTACCCCGTCGTTAATCCTGTAACATTCAGCGAGTCGGAAAGTGCTTAGGGAGCCTCTGAATAACTCTGCGCGGAGCGCGTTTTGTCGGAGAAGCCGCAGATCGTGTGGTGCGACGCGAGTGACAGTAGCCGTAGCTACGGCCGAGCGGCGCAACGCGCGAGATG
>SKXY01000177.1 GCA_007128175.1 Wenzhouxiangella sp.
GGGGCGCAAAAGAACCTCGGCATTGCCGGGGTCACGGTCGTGCTGATCCGTCGCGACATGCTCGAGCGCATTCCCGACGATTTGCCGCGCTACCTCGACTACCGCGCCTGGATCGAGACCGGTTCGATGTTCAACACGCCGGTGACCTTTGCCTGGTATGCGGCGCTGGAGATGCTGCGCTGGATCGAGCGCCGGGGCGGGCTGGCCGCCGTCGCCGCGGCCAACGAAGCCAAGGCGGCTGCCCTGTACGCCGCCATCGATCAAAGTCGCTTCTATCACAATGCGGTGGCCGAGCATTGCCGCTCGGTGATGAACGTGCCGTTCTTTCTCAGCGACGATGCCTTGACCGCTCGCTTCGTCGAGGAAGCCGAACGCGCCGGGTTGTCGGGCTTGAAGGGTCATCGGGCGCTCGGCGGCCTGCGGGCCAGCCTGTACAATGCCCAGACCATGGACGCGGTGGAGACCCTCGTTGACTTCATGCAGGAATTCGAAAGACGGCACGGCTGAACCCGATCTGGGTTCGGTGCGCGAGCAGATCGATCGCATCGACGAGCGCATCCAGGCCCTGATCGCCGAGCGCGCGAAGCTGGCCGAGCACGTGCGTGCGGTCAAGGGCGAACTGGCCACGCCCGCCGATTACTATCGCCCGGATCGTGAAGCACAGGTGCTCAGACGCGTGATCGAGCGCAACCAGGGGCCCTTGAGCGACAGCGTCATGCTGCATGTTTTCCGGGAGATCATGTCGGCCTGCCTGGCGCGCCAGGAGCCCCTCCGGGTCGCCTACCTGGGGCCGGAAGGCACGTTTACCCAGCAGGCGGTTTATCGGCAGTTCGGTCATTCGGTCAATGCCGGTGCGCAGCCGAGCATCGAGGAGGTGTTTCGGCTGGTGCAGGGCGGCGAGGTGGATTTCGGGGTGGTGCCGATCGAAAATTCCTCCCAGGGCATCGTCACCCACACCCTGGACATGTTCCTGCACCACGAGGTGTGCATCGCTGCCGAGGTGGAGATGCGCATTCATCAGCACTTGCTGACCCTGGCCCGCGGGCTCGATGACATCGAGCGCGTCTATGCCCATCAACAATCCCTGTCGCAGTGCAAGCACTGGATCGAGAAGCACTTGCCGCAGGCGGAGCTGATTGCCCTGTCGAGCAACGCCGAGGCCGCCCGCCGCGTGCGCCACGCGCCGGATGCCGCCGCCATTGCCGGTCGTCATGCCGCCGAGATCTACGGACTGCCGGTGCTGTTTGCCAATATCGAGGATCACGTCGACAATACGACGCGTTTCCTGGTGCTCGGACGCGAATTGTTGCCGGCCTCGGGTGAAGACAAGACGACGCTGATGATCGCCGGCCTGGACGGTGCGGGTGCGCTGTTCTCGCTGCTCGAGCCGCTGGCCCGCCACGGCGTGAACATGACGCGTATCGAATCGCGGCCCTCGCGCCGTGAGCGCTGGCAGTACGTGTTCTTCATTGATGTCGAGGGTCACGTCGAGGATGCCGGCCTCAAGGCCGCCCTGGCCGATCTGGAGCGCGCCGCGGGTGAAGTGCGCGTGCTCGGCTGCTATCCTCGCGCCGTCCTCGGCCGCCTGCCGGGCGAGAATGCGCGTGAGGCGTGAGGCGTAAAGCAGGCGCCTGTGGTTTCCATGAACTTTTCAAACCAAAGAACTCAAGTGAGTCCATGAAAAAACGCGATTACAACGAACTGGCCGCGCCGGGTGTGCGCGAATTGATGCCCTACACGCCGGGCAAGCCGATCGACGAGCTCGAGCGCGAATACGGGGTGAGCGACTCGATCAAGCTGGCCTCCAACGAGAACCCGCTTGGTTCCAGCCCGAAGGCGATCGAGGCGGTTCGTGGCGAACTCGACGATCTGTGGCTGTACCCGGATGCCAACGGCTTCTATCTCAAGCAGGCGCTGGCCGAAAGGCACGGCGTGGACACTGACTGCATCACGCTGGGCAACGGTTCCAACGACGTGCTGGTGTTTCTCGCCCAGACCTTCCTGCAGCCGGGGCTGGAGTCGGTATTTTCGCAGTATGCCTTTGCCGTCTACCCGATCGCCACGCAGATGGTCGGCGCCACGGCCACTATCGCCCCGGCGCTGCCGGCCGATCACCCGATGCCGCTGGGCCATGATCTGCGCGGGCTGTTCGACCGGGTCGGGCCGGATACCCGGCTGGTCTTCGTGGCCAATCCCAACAATCCGACCGGCACCTGGCTGGACGGCCGGCGCCTGAAGGATTTTGTCGGTTCGCTGCCTCCGCATGTCATCTGCGTGGTCGACGAGGCCTACACCGAGTACGCCGAATCCGATGAACTCGGCGATGCCTCGACCTGGCTGGAAGAGTTCCCCAACCTGGTCGTCACCCGCACGTTCTCCAAGGCTTACGGCCTGGCCGGCCTGCGCGTGGGCTATTGCCTGAGCAACCCCGGCATTGCCGATCTGCTCAACCGGGTGCGCCCGGCCTTCAACGTCAATTCGCTGGCCCTGGCTGCCGCGCGCGCCGCGCTGGACGACCACGAATTCATCGAGAGGACGCGCAGCACCAACAGCGAGGGACTGAAAACACTCGGCGCCGGCCTGGAGAAGCTGGGCGTGAAGGTGATCCCCTCTGCGGCCAATTTCATTCTTGCCGGCTTCGATCGCCCCGGTGGCGAGCTCAACGAGGCATTGCTCCGGAAGGGCGTGATCGTGCGTCCGGTCGGCAACTACGGCCTCGACAAATACCTGCGCATCACCGTGGGTACGCCCGCGCAGAACGAGCGTGTGCTGAGCGCGCTGGCAGAAATTCTCTGAACACGATGCGCTTGAAGGTCCAGCCGGCCCGTGTGCCGTTGTCGGGCGAGTACCGGCCGCCAGGCGACAAGTCGGTCTCGCACCGGGCCGCCATCTTCGGTGGCCTGGCCGAGGGCGAGACCGAGATCCACGGCTTTCTCGAAAGTAGCGATACTCGTGCCACCCTCGCGGCGATGGCGTCGCTGGGTGCTCAAGTGTCGGAGTCCGGTGGGGTGATCCGGATACGCGGCGGGCGACTGAACGCGCCGGCCGGTGACCTTGACCTGGGTAATTCCGGCACCGGCATCCGTCTGCTCACAGGCGCACTGGCCGGTCACCCGGATCTGTTCGGCGGCTCCATCCGGCTGGTTGGCGACGAGTCCTTGTCGGCGCGGCCGATGGGGCGCATCATCGAACCGCTCAAGGCCATGGGGGCGGATATCGAAAGCGTCGACGGGCACGCGCCGCTGACCGTGCGGCCACGCCAGTTGCGCGGGATGGTCTACGAACAGCCGATGGCCAGTGCCCAGGTCAAGTCGGCCTTGCTGCTGGCCGGGCTGAATGCCGAGGGTGCCACCGAGGTGACCGAGCCGGGCATCAGCCGCGATCATACCGAGCGCATGCTGCCGGTTTTCGGTGCCCGACTCGCACACGGTGAGTGTCGGTGCCGACTTGACGGCCAACAGCGACTGCAGGGCACGGTTTGCCGGGTGCCGGGAGACCTCAGTTCGGCGGCATTCGTCCTGGCTGCCGGCCTGCTCGTGGCGGGTTCGAGCATTCGGCTGACCGAGGTCGGGCTCAATCCCACGCGCGACGGCGTCCTGCGCATTTGCGAATCCATGGGTGCCGAAATCGAACGCTCGCCCACGACCCGCGGGAATGAAGAGCCCGCCGGCCACCTGCATGTTCGTTTCGGCAAGCTGGTTGGCGTGGATGTCGAGCCCGAATGGGTGCCGCTGGCGATCGACGAGTTCCCCGTACTCATGGCGCTGGCGGCCTCTGCCGAAGGCACCACCCGGATTCGCGGGGCGGAAGAGTTGCGCGTCAAGGAGTCCGATCGACTGGCGGTAATGTGCGCGGAATTGTCGAAGCTTGGCGTGTGCGTGAGCGAGCACCCCGATGGTGCCGATATCACCGGCGGTCCCGTTCGCGGTGGTCGTGTCGACTCGCACGGCGACCACCGCATCGCCATGAGCCTGGCCGTACTCGGCCTGGTGGCCGGTGCGCCGGTCGAGATCGACAATGCGGAATGGATACGGACGAGTTATCCGGGATTCGTGGATGACATGCGGGCGCTCGGGGCGGAGATGGAGTGGCTTTGAACTTGGAAAC
>SKXY01000119.1 GCA_007128175.1 Wenzhouxiangella sp.
AGCGAGCGGATTTCCTTCACCAGTACGTTGAAGGATTCCGGCATGCCCGCGGTCATCTGGTAATTGCCGTCGACGATGGACTTGTACATCTGGTTACGGCCCTGCACGTCGTCGGACTTGACGGTGAGCATTTCCTGCAGGGTGTAGGCGGCACCATAGGCCTCCAGCGCCCAGACCTCCATTTCGCCGAAACGCTGCCCGCCGAACTGGGCCTTGCCACCCAGCGGCTGCTGGGTAACCAGCGAGTACGGACCGGTCGAGCGTGCGTGCATCTTGTCGTCAACCAGGTGGTTGAGCTTGAGCATGTACATGTAGCCCACGGTCACCGGGCGGTCGAAGGCATTACCGGTACGGCCGTCGTACAGGGTCATCTGACCGGATTCGGGCAGATCGGCCTTCTTGAGAAGCTTCTTGATCTCCTCTTCCTTGGCGCCGTCGAATACCGGGGTAGCCATGGGAACGCCGCCGGTCAGGTTGCCAGCCATCTCCATGACCTCGTCCTCGGAGAACTGGCCCATGTCGACGCGATCCTTCTGATCGGAGTTGTAGATCTCGCCGATGAACTTGCGGACCTTCTCGACCTTCTCATTGGTCTCCAGCATTTCCTGGATCTTGTGACCCAGCCCTCTGGCGGCCAGCCCGAGATGAGTTTCCATTACCTGACCGATGTTCATGCGCGAGGGTACGCCCAGCGGGTTTAGCACGATATCGACGGGCGAACCGTCGTCCATGAACGGCATGTCCTCGGTCGGAACGATGGTCGAGATCACGCCCTTGTTGCCGTGACGGCCGGCCATCTTGTCACCGGGCTGCATGCGGCGCTTTACGGCCAGGTAGACCTTGACCATCTTGAGCACGGCCGGGGCCAGCTCGTCACCGCGGGTGATCTTTTCCTTCTTCTCTTCGAAGCGCTTGTCGAACTCCTTGCGCTGGGCCTCGATCTGGCGCGCGGCCCGCTCCAGCATGTCCTGGGCTTCGTCGTTGCGCATGCGCAGCTTGAACCAGTCGTCATGCTTGAGCTCGTCGAGATAGACCTGGGTGACCTTGGCCCCCTTCTTCAATCCGGCCGGCCCCTTGTCGGCGACCTTGCCAACCAGGGTGGACTCGAGACGACTGAAGATGGCGCTCTCCATGATGCGAAGCTGATCATCCAGGTCCTTGCGCACCCGGCGAATCTCGTCCTTCTCGATGGAGATGGCACGGGCATCCTTTTCCACGCCTTCGCGAGTGAATACCTGAACGTCGATGACGGTGCCGTCCATGCCGGTCGGCACGCGCAGCGAGGTGTCCTTCACGTCCGAGGCCTTTTCACCGAAGATCGCACGCAGCAGCTTTTCTTCAGGTGTCAGCTGGGCCTCGCCCTTGGGCGTGACCTTGCCGACCAGGATGTCGCCGGACTTGACCTCGGCACCGATGTAGACGATGCCGGATTCGTCGAGCTTGGCCAGCGTGGATTCGCCCACGTTGGGAATATCGGCCGAGATTTCTTCGGACCCCAGCTTGGTGTCACGGGCGACACAGGTCAGCTCCTCGATGTGGATGGAGGTGAACCGGTCTTCCTGGACCACGCGCTCGGAGATGAGGATGGAGTCCTCGAAGTTGTAGCCGTTCCAGGGCATGAACGCGACCAGCATGTTCTGACCCAGGGCCAGCTCACCCAGGTCGGTCGAGGGTCCGTCGGCCAGCACGTCGCGCTTGGCGACCTTGTCGCCCACCTTGACCAGCGGGCGCTGGTTCATGCAGGTGTTCTGGTTGGAACGTTCGTACTTGACCAGGTTGTAGATATCAACGCCCGGATCGTTCTCGCCGATTTCGTCGATGTTGGCACGCACCACGATACGTCCGGCATCGACCTGGTCGACCACGCCACCGCGCAGTGCTACGGTAGTCACGCCCGAGTCGGTTGCCACGGATCGCTCCATGCCAGTACCCACCAGCGGCTTGTCGACGCGCAGCGTCGGCACCGCCTGGCGCTGCATGTTCGAACCCATCAGGGCGCGGTTGGCGTCATCATGCTCGAGGAACGGTACCAGGGAAGCAGCCACCGACACGATCTGACGCGGCGAGACGTCCATGTAATCGATCTCGTCGGGGCGCTTGAGCGTGAACTCGCCCTGGTGACGACACGGGATCAATTCATCCTTGAACTGCTTCTTGGAATCGAGGTCGGCATTGGCCTGGGCGATGACGTAATCGCCCTCCTCGATGGCGGAAAGATAATCCACCTCGCTGGTGACCTTGCCGCCGTTGACCTTTCGGTAGGCCGTCTCCAGGAAGCCGTACTGGTTGGTACGCGCGTAGCAGGCCAGCGAGTTGATCAGGCCGATGTTCGGGCCTTCAGGGGTCTCGATGGGGCACAGGCGACCGTAATGGGTCGGATGCACGTCGCGCACCTCGAAGCCTGCACGCTCACGCGTCAGACCACCCGGACCGAGCGCGGACACGCGGCGTTTGTGGGTGACCTCCGACAATGGGTTGTTCTGGTCCATGAACTGCGACAGCTGCGAGGAACCGAAGAATTCCTTGATCGCGGCCGCCACCGGCTTGGCATTGATCAGGTCCTGCGGCGCCGAGCCCTCGCTTTCGACCGTGGTCAGGCGTTCGCGCACGACACGCTCAACGCGCACCAGGCCGATACGGAAGGCGTTCTCGGCCATCTCGCCGACCGAACGCACGCGCCGGTTGCCGAGGTGATCGATGTCGTCGACCGTGCCGTTACCGTTACGTATGTCGATCAGGACGTCGATGACCGACAGGATGTCCTCGCGATCGAGCACGCCCGGGCCTTCGATTTCCTTGCGACCGACACGACGGTTGAACTTCATGCGACCGACCGCCGACAGGTCGTAGCGATCCGAGCTGAAGAACAGGTTATTGAACAGGTTCTGGGCCGCTTCCTTGGTCGGCGGCTCGCCCGGGCGCATCATCTTGTAGATTTCCCACAGCGCCTCGAGCTCATTGCTGGTGGGGTCTATGCGCAGGGTGTTGGAAATGTACGGCCCCTGGTCGAGATCGTTGACGTAGAGGATCTCGAAGCGCTTGACCTTGGCCTCGCGCATGGCGTCGATCAGTTCCTCGGTCAGTTCGTCGTTGGCGCGCGCAACCAGTTCACCGGAGTCTGTATCGACGATGTCGTGGGCCAGGATCTTGCCGATCAGGTAGTCATCAGGCACATCCAGGGTCTTGACCCCGGCCTGCTCGATGAGCTTGACGTGGCGCGCCGTGATGCGCTTGTCCTTAGCCACGATAACGTTGCCGTCGGCATCGACGATGTCGAACAACGCGTTCTCGCCGCGCAGGCGCTGCGGCACGACGTCGATCTTGGCGTCACCCTTGCGCAGCGTGACCTTGGTCTTTTCGAAGAAGAAATCGAGCATTTCCTCTTCATTCATGCCCAGGGCGCGCAGCAGGATGGTCACCGGCAACTTGCGGCGACGATCGATGCGGGTAAAGATGCAGTCCTTCGGATCGAACTCGAAGTCCAGCCAGGAGCCGCGGTAAGGAATGACTCGCGCCGAGTACAGCAGCTTGCCAGACGAGTGCGTCTTGCCCTTGTCGTGGTCGAAGAACACGCCGGGCGAGCGATGCATCTGATTGACTATGACGCGCTCGGTGCCGTTGACGATGAACGTCCCGGTATCGGTCATCAGCGGCAGGTCGCCCATGTAAACGTCCTGCTCCTTGATTTCCTTGACCCGCTTGTTCTTCGCCGGGCTATCCTTGTCGTAAATGATCAAGCGGACTTTCGACCGCAGCGGGGCGGTATAACTCAGCCCCCTGAGCTTACACTCGGTCACATCAAATTCTGGCTCGCCCAGCTGGTATGTGACATACTCCAGCGCGGCATTACCCGAATAGCTGGTAATCGGGAACACCGAATTGAGCGCTCCTTGCAGACCGATGTCCTCACGGTCGTGCTCGGGCACACCAGCCTGAAGGAATTTCTTGTAGGATTCGATCTGGGTGGCCAGCAGGAAGGGTACTTCCAGTACCCGGGGATGCTTGCCGAAATCCTTTCGGATACGCTTCTTTTCCGTGAAGGAGTAGCTCATGAGCGTCTTACCCACCTGATGTTGCGTCGGCCGGGAATTGTCTTACAATG
>SKXY01000197.1 GCA_007128175.1 Wenzhouxiangella sp.
AAACGATCCACCCTGTTCAATAACAATTGGTTTATCAAAGCCATCTTCTCCGTTTAAAAATAATGAATTTAAAAAAGATTCTGCTTCTTTAAGAAAAACACTTTCAGTCACCGGCAATCTTACTGTTCCAACTTCCGGTTTACTTCCTTGTCGTTTTGCTTTAGAGACTTTCCGATGATATAAGTATGATTCCCATCTTGATAATTTTGAACGCTCACAAAATGGAAGGCCTGAATATGAGACTGTAGTTATTCGATTTATAAACCGATCAACTTTTTCGTCGTAATTTTTAATTCTGTTTCGATAATTCAGCCCTTTTGGATGACCCGATTTTGATCTTCCACAACGATTACACAAATCTTTAAAAGCTGCAATAGCTGCACTTGCCCGGTTCATGTGAAATCCGAAACAGATTGCAGCATGAAGCTCGATCAGGCCTCCGGGATCTTGTATGAGCCTGAATTCCTTATTAATCGGGGCAGATGCAACATCAACTCTGCCCAATAAGTAATCTTCAATGGCTGAGGATCCGGTGGCTCCAGATCCCAAGGTTATAATTTTCATTTATTGTGAATTTGCTGTTTCAAAAAAATAATTTTGTAAATCATCTGACCTTGTAATCAAATTAATATGCTGTTTTGCCCAAATTTTATGAACTGCAAGTACACATACCGGAACCTGTTCTAATTTTAAATATTTGGCAATAGCAAATCTGTGGGTTCCGCAAAATTTATCTTCTGCTTTAATTATTTCACCATTTCTTCCAATAAATACCCCGATTTCATCGTGAGGATCATTATTGAGATATTTTTGCAACTTGTATCCATTCTCTTTGATATCCGCAGCAAGTTTAATCAGTGACTCGAAGTAAGCATCCAGCTCGGCAAAACTATTCCCACGCGACGTTTGTCCGGTTGTGTTTATCAATTGAACTTTTTTTTGATATTCGTCTGTCATCCTGTAATCAATTTTATCATTCAGAATCTGCATCATTGACCGATAATTGATATTGTAATCTGTGTAATAATCATCAATTGATAAAGATTTTAAATCCCAGTCGCCATCCCATATAAATGACGGAATCGTTGAAAAATGAACTTTGTTCGGCTTAAAGATTTTTTTTAGCTCTTGATTTGGAATAAATCGTTTCACTTCACTTAATGGTACCCAAATGACTGCTCGTGCTGTTTCTGGCAACAAATAATTAAATCTGACTTCATCCGCAATATTTAACATACTATACATGAAAAACATGAATCGATTGAAGTAGTTGTAGAACAGATGTTCAACTCGATTTGTTTTTTGCTTTAAAAAATTGCGTCCTTTTTTCAAAACAGACATTTCAGCATCATTTGTAGTCATTTACAACTTGTTCTATCTCACAAAAAGATTCAGATTAATCCTCATGTTGGTCAGAGTAGATCACAAATGATTTTTCACCAAATCTCTTATATTTGACGTGATGGAACCGGTTAAGTGTTTTCCTGAATTTAGTAATCATACTTTGAATTTCTTCATCCTTTAAGTCAGGAAACTTATTTGTATTGTTCAATAATTTATCTTCTTTTTTCTTTTTGGTTTCCGTAGAGACAAATCTTCTTTTTAAATGTGATAACTTTCTTTTACACCGCAAATAAAGTGGTTTATTTTCCGCTTGTTTTTTTACTTCAAACAATTGAGTTACATCGGAATTTAAATTTGTAGCAGGATCATCAATTGCCTCCCACTCATGTACAATACGGTCGGCAGCTAATAACCCTTGCAAATTTGAAATTCTTAAACCAAGAATTTCGTCTGTTAAACTGGTAACTTTATCCTCATCTTTAATTGGACTACCATTTAGAATATTCGTAACCAGCTCCTTTAAATTATTTAATGTCATAGCTTGATGACACACCATGTTCGGTATCATATATTCAAAGTCTGAAGGTTCCGGCCTGTAAGCAATTCGCGGTACTCCACATGCAGCAGCTTCAAGAGCACTTGTACAACCATTATTTATAATGAGTGAAGCATTTCTGATCCAACCACTGATGGTTCCCTTTCGTAATACTTTGACATTAGGTAACTCACCAATCATTTTTTCCCACGCCTCAACAACTTCTACGGGATGTGGTCTTACTAAAATATCTACATTCGGAAAGTCAGCAGACAATTCTCTGATCATTTTTACATATTCACCAATCAGCTTCAGCCGGAATGACATATCTCCGTAAATTCTGAACTCACCGAAAGCCCCATCAACGACCCTTTCGAAGTATCCGGCCCTTCTCATTCTTGCCATGATGTTCCAAATCCGGTCTTCACTTAAAACCAGACTAAAATTGGACGGAATTAAAATAAACGGTTTTCGAACGCCATTGTTCACAACAGCATCATCTTTAAAATAGGGCGCAAAATCTTTACGCCATAAATCGACTCTTGGCGATCCAGTCGTTACAATACGGTCACTAAATTGCGGGTATTCTTTTTTTAAAGAACGGCTATCGTGTTCACCCCATGCAAAAATACGGGAAACGGTTGATATGGTTTTTTCTGAATATCTGCCCTTAGCAAAAGCATCGTACGATTCTGTAGTCAGTCCACTCTCTTCATCCTGCGATGTAATCAGATATCCGGCATTTCTCAATTCATTAAAATATTTAATCGTAGATTTGCTGGGTGTCAATGATTTTTCATGCAATACACCGGGCGGAAGCAACCCCTTTTTGCATAATCCCCTTGTATCTTTTTTTTCACCCAAAATCACAACATGTCCTCGTTCAGCGGCAGTAAGAGCTAATAATCCGCGGCCTTCTAACTCACGGGCTTTTACTTCAATGGGTATATATATGTTCATTAACTATTTCATCGAAATTAAAATCACTTAAAAACGGTGCAGATGATGAATCAAATGTCCGGGAAGTAGTCATCTCCGTTTTTGTCCAAGATTTGAAAGATAATGAAAAGGCAAGTGACAAAAAAAATTGCTTCAATAGATATGATTAGTTACTATTGCACCCATTGTTTTCAAACTTAAAATTTTTCTAATTTTTCGAAACCATTTCCCCAGATTCCGATATCATTTCTAAAATCATTTACACACAAAAAGCAATAAATGACTGACTACTCAACATTAAAAAACGCAAGTCCTGAAATTCTACACAAATTTAAGTCAGAATTAGAAAATACCGGTTTTCATTCGGAAATGTTCCAACGCCTAAGCGGAAAAGAGATCACCCGACATGTAAGGATCAGCGCCCATGAGACTCATTTCCTTCGCTCTCAGATTTTGTATAACCGGCCCGGACTCTTGAATCTTACAGATCTTTTTCTTTTAAAAAGGCCGGTTTATGAAAAGGTTATCAAGAAATTTATCTCACCAGACGTTCTTGACCATCTTATTTCAATTGATATCCTGAAAAGAGAACATGACCGAATTGCATGTTCCTGTTGCATCACTCCGGTGAACGGGAATTACTTTTTAAATGATGGCGACGAGCCAAATCCTCCGAAAGATCATGTTTTTCCCATCTCCCAGGAACAGCCTTATCTCATCAGTACGTTTGGAATGTTTTGCTCTGACCTTCCCGGGCAGAAAAAAATATTGGATATCTGTTCCGGCAGCGGTGTCATTGGCCAGTGTATTCAGGGTAATAACGATAAAACGATTGGCGTGGATATCAACCCCAGGGCTGTTGAATTTTCAACATTTAATGCTCTATTGAATAATCTTGATACGCATTACAGAGTATCGGATTTTCGGGAGTTTAACCCTTCAGAAAAGTATGATATTATTGTTTCAAATCCGCCGTACAACGGTCACGTCCGGCTCAAAAATGGTAATGGGAATAATAAAAAAGACATCACCGTTCATTCAGGCAGTTTTGGTGACCAGCTGACAAATGCAATATTCCATCGCCTGGATGATTTTTTAAACGACAACGACCTGTGCCTCATCGTGGCAGCCTGGCTTCTTAAAGACGGAAAATTGGCAAATAAAAAGGCGGCTAAACTTGCTGACAAAGGAACTCTGATATTATTACACCAGCCTATTGTTCCTGCAATGAGCTGGGAAGGCTTACGAAGATTATTTGCGCTGCAACCGGATTACGAAT
>SKXY01000131.1 GCA_007128175.1 Wenzhouxiangella sp.
ACGCGGCAGTCCTGTGCCCTTGCCTCGTTGCGTACCGGTTCGGTCTGGTCGGCGGTAATCAGGATGGCGGGTACGGGGCTGTCGTAGCGGGCGCGGATCCGGCTGACCAGGTCGATGCCGTTCTTCTCGTCGTCGAGGTGGTAGTCGACCAGGATCACGTCAGGTGGACGATCCAGCCTGTCGACGATCCCGGCCACCTCGTCTTCGTCACAGGCGATGTGCACTTCACATCCCCAGGGTTCGATCAGGGAAGCCATGCCGGCCAGAATCTCCGGTTCGTTGTCAATGCACAGCACGGACAAACCCGCCAGGTTGCGGGCCTGGGAACGGCGGCTACTGCGTACTACCTGTGCCGCACCGCCCGCCTGACCCAGCGGCACGTTGATTGAGAAACAGGTGCCGCGACCGGGTTCGGAACGGACGCTGACAGGATGGTCAAGCATGCGCGCGATGCGCTCGACGATGGCCAGCCCCAAACCCAGGCCGCGCTCCCCACCACGCCGCGATCCCTGCAGGCGATGGAACTCGCGAAACACTGCCTCGGTCTGGTCGGACGGGATGCCGGGCCCGGTATCGATGACCTGGATACTGAGGTGGCCTTCCAGCCGACGGCACCCCAGCAGCACACGCCCTGACTCGGTGTAGCGCAATGCGTTGGAGAGAAAGTTCTGTAATACGCGCCGCAGCAGCTTGGGATCCGAGACCACGCGGGCACTGCTGTCCACCTTCTCGAATATCAGACCGCGTTCACGGGCAATCGCAGAGAATTCCGCATGAAGAGGATCCAGAATCTCGGCAATCGAAAACTCACGGACCGCGGTCGGCATGGCGCCGGCATCGAGACGCGAAATATCGAGCAGGGCCGAGAGCAGCTGCTCTGCACTTTCCAGCGACCCGCCCAGGCGTTCGATCAGATGGCGCTGCTGGTCATCAAGACCGTCCTGCTGATCCAGCGCCGAGGCAAACAGCCGAGCGGCATTGAGCGGCTGCAACAGGTCGTGACTGGCCGCGGCCAGAAATCGAGTCTTGGACTGATTGGCCTCGTCTGCCTCGCGTTTGGCTACGCGCAGAGCTTCCTCGACACGGGCGCGCACCATCACCTCCCGCCGCAACTCCTCGTTAAGTTCGGTCAGTTCACGCGTTCGTTCCGCCACGCGCCTTTCCAGCCCCTCCTTGGCCTCGGTCAGGCGCCGCTCACTCTCGCGCAAAGCTTCTTCCGTACGCTTGCGCTCGGTGATGTCGGTGAAGCTGGTTACAAATCCGCCGCCGGGCATGGGGTTGCCGCGGATCTCGATCACCCGGCCGTCTGTGCCCACCCGTTCGTAGAAGTGCGGGCTGCGCTTCTTCAACCAGTTCAATCGTCGTGCAATCAGTTCTTCGAGGTCGCCGGCACCCAGTCTCCCCTGGCTGGCGTTGTAGCGCAGCACATCCTCGATCGGCCGCCCGATATGGATCAACCCCTCGGGGTACTCGAACATTTCCAGGTAGCTGCGATTCCAGGCCACCAGGCGAAGGTCGGCATCAACCACGCTGACAGCTTCGGACAGGTTTTCCATCGCCGACTGCAACAGCTCCTGGCGGAACTTGAGCTTCTCCGAGGTCTGATCGAGCAGGTTGACCACCGCATCGAATGACATGCCGGAACCGGCCAGTGCCGAGGACAGCACCTGGCGGGCCGAACTGGCCCCGATCACGCTCGACAAAACACGTTCCGTGTGCCGCACCAGTTCGCCGTCGGCGGGCTGGTCGGGCTCCAGCGCCTGACCACGCTGGCCGGCGTACTCGTCAAAGGTCTGTCGGGTCCGCCGCTCGCCCAGAAAACGCCGGGTCAGGTCCATGAAGTCAGCTACCGTGGCAATGCCGGTGCGCGGCAGGACGCTGGTACCCGTTCCCCCGGCAGAACCGAGAAAGGCATTGGCCTGGATACGATCAATGGAGCGTTCGCGCCCGGCCAGCGACCCGACGACCAGGGCCGCCACATTGACCAGCAGGGACCAGAACACGCCGTGGCTCAGTGCGTCGTCGAAAGCGATTCCGAACAGCGCCTCGGGATGCAGCCAGGTCAGACCGAGTGGGCCGTACTCCAGCCAGTCCGGCAACACACCGGTACCGCGCAGGATGACCGGCAGCATCAGGCAGTAAAACCACACGACAAAGCCCGCACTCAGACCGGCCATGGCACCTTGCCGGTTGGCACCACGCCAGTATACCGCGGCCACCACCAGCGGCCCGAACTGGGCGACCGCGGCAAAAGACAGCAAACCGATGCCGGCCAGGCTTTCGGCATAGCCGAACAGGCGGTAATACCCCCAGGCCAGCAACAATAGTAGGACGATAACAACACGCCGGACCACGAGCAGCAACCGCCCCAGATCGGCATCGCTGCGCCCCACGGCCTGTCGGCTGCGCAACAGGGCGGGCATGACAATGTCGTTGGACACCATGATCGAAAGGGCAACCGCGGCGACGATCACCATGCCGGTGGCTGCCGAAAAACCGCCGAGCATGGACAGCAGGGTCAACCATTCCTGGTTGGCCGCCATCGGCAAGGTCAGCATGAACGTATCGGGCTGCACACTGTCGCCGAAGGTCAAAAGGCCGGCCACGGCCACCGGCACGATGAACAGGGCGATCAGCACCAGGTAGGCGGGAAACAGCACGCGCGCCCAGCGCACGTCACGCTCGCTGGTCGACTCGACCACGGCGACATGGAACTGGCGCGGCAGACAGAAAGCCGCCAGCATGGCCAGCATCATGATGGTGAAAAAGCTCAGCCTGAGATTTTCCGGCGCGAACATGCTCGCGACCAGCGCATCGTCGACCGTGAACGGATTGAGCTCATCGAGCCCGTCGAACATCGCCCAGGTCACGAACACGCCGACGGCCAGAAAGGCCAGCAACTTGACCAGCGACTCGAAGGCCACCGCCAGCATCAGCCCCGGATGATGCTCGGTGGCATCGAGCTGACGCGTACCGAACAGGATGGTGAACACGGCCAGCAGCAGGGCAATCAGCAAGGCGGTATCAAGTATCGGACCCGGTTCTTCGGGCAGCACGGTGGTCGCACCGGGATCGCTGGTGAGCAGATTGAAGCCCATGGCAATGCCCTTGAGCTGCAGGGCGATGTAGGGCAACACACCCAGCACGGCGACCACGGTCACCAGCACGGCCAGACGCTGGGTCTTGCCGAAACGCGAGGCGAGAAAATCGGAGATCGAGGTGACGTTCTGTTCCTTGCTGATGCGCACCACGCGCAGCACGAAGCCCCCGAACACGGCGAATACCAGCAGGGGACCGAGATAGACCGGCAGGAAATCCCAGCCGGTGGTGGCGGCCTGGCCGACCGCGCCGTAAAAGGTCCAGGACGTGCAGTAGACGGCCAGCGACAGCGAGTAGATGACCGGCTGGGAAAACAGCGGACGCCCCTGGGCCGAGCGCCGGTCACCCCACCAGGCGACCAGAAACAGCAGCGCCACGTAGGCCAGCGAAACGAGAATGATGAGTGTGGCGGAGAACAACTTGCTATTGTCTTCCTTTGGTCTTCCCGTGGTCTTCGGGCGCTGGGCCAGCCCCGCAAAAACAGCATCATAGCAGTCGATTCCACCCACTCGGCCACACCCCGACCAAAGTATTAGCGCGACCTGTCGCCCACCCTGCTAACCTGATCCTCGAAGCCCGCGTTATCGGGAGAGCGGCTTGATGCCGAGCGCCAATCATGTCACCGGCAACGCGCCGGAAATGGCAGCACTGCTTGACCATGTGAACCAGGCCAATGACGACCAGGCGCTGTCCGGCACGGCCTCGCGATTGGGCACAATGATGCTGACGCTGCAAGATCGCGAGACCGGGTCAGCGCAGATCTCGCTGGCCGTCAGCCGGGTCGGCCGCGCCGTGACCGACCGCCTGCTGGCGCTGGCCGAACGAGACCTGGGACCGCCGCCGGTGGCTTATGCCTTCATCGTCGCCGGATCGCAGGCCCGCGGCGAGCAGATCGCCGGCTCCGACCAGGACAACGGCATGATCCTGTCGAACGATTACCGCGAGGACCATCACGGCTCCTATTTCGAACAACTGGCCGACCAGG
>SKXY01000308.1 GCA_007128175.1 Wenzhouxiangella sp.
CGGACATGAGTCAGTCACCATGAATGAGCGGGAAAATGGGTCAATGGGTGAATGGGTGCACTATAGCCGCACCCGTGGTTCCTTATCCATTCAGCCATTCACCCATTAACCCGTTAACCCATTAACCCGTCACCCCGTTTTCCCGTCTTCGATCCGCTTGAGCCGCTCGTTGATTTCCTTCAGCTGCCCCATGACTTCCTGGCGCGCCAGCTCTTCCTCGTCGGCGTGGATTGACTGGGTCGCGGTCACGATGATGGCGATGAACAGGTTGAGCACCATGAAAGACGAGATCAGGATAAAGGGCACGAAGTAAACCCAAACCCACGGGTACTGCTCGAGCATCGGCCGGGCAATGCCCGACGACCAGGATTCAAGGGTCATGATCTGGAACAGCGAAAACAGGCTCGCGCCCAGGTTGCCCCAGTACTCGGGGAAGCTCTCTCGAAACAGCATGGTGCCCATGACGGCAAAGACGTAGAACACCAGCACCAGCAAAAGAGCCGTCCAGCCGATACCAGGCAGCGAGCGCATGATCGATTCGATGATGGCTCGCAATCGGGGGATCTGCGACAGCAACCTGAGCACGCGCAACACGCGCAGGGCGCGCAGGATTTCGAACGGGCCGGCCGCCGGCACCAGCGAAATACCGACGACGAAGAAGTCGAACAGGTTCCAGCCCGAGCGGAAGAAACGTGGACCGAACGCGATCAGCTTGAGCAGGATCTCGACGACGAACACAGCGAGGATCGCTGCATTGGCCGTCAGCAGGAAACCTCCTATTCGGTCCATCACCGCCGGCGAGGTCTCCATACCCAGGATCACCGCGTTGACGATGATCAGGGTAATGATGAAGCGGGTGAACCGGACCCCCTCGACCCAGTCGCCCAGGCGCACCCGCCATGGCGCGAGGTCGGCGGTGTCAACCTCAGGACGAGGCGGCATGCTGCCCGTCTCCGCCATCTTCATGACCATTGCCGGCGGCGGTCAGTGCCTCGACCAGCAGCTCGTTCACCCGGCGTACGTAGGCGGCCGGATCGGCCAGTTCACCGCCCTCGGCCAGCAGGGCCTGGTCGAGCAGCAGCCTTGAAAGCTCACCAAAGCGTTTTTCATCTTTGACCGCGGCCATGGCCTTGAGCAGCGGATGACCGGCGTTGATTTCCAGGTCGGGCTTCGTTTCGGGCACGTCCTGACCGGCCTGGCGCAGCATTTTCTGCATTTGCAGCGTCATGCCGGCTTCCTCGGCCACGATGCAGCCCGGCGATTCGGTCAGGCGCGTACCGGGCTGGACATTGCCGACCGCCTCGCCGAGCGCCTGCTTGATGCGTCCGGCCAGTTCTTTTGACGCCTCATCGGGTTCATCCGTCTCGTCGCCGAGGTCAAGCTTGCCACGTGCCACCGACTTGAGCTGCTTGCCCTTGTACTCATCAAGGTGGGAAACCAGCCACTCGTCAATCCGATCGGTCAGCAGCAGGACCTCGATCCCCCGCTTGCGGAATGCTTCCAGGTGCGGACTGTTCTGGGCCACCTTGAGCGAATCGGCCGTCAGGTACCAGATCGTGTCCCCTTCCTCGCCCATGCGTTCGATGTAGTCGTCCAGGCCAACCGACTCGCCCTCGCTGTCCTCGTGGGTGGAGGCGAACCGCAACAGTGACGCAATCCGTTCACGCTGCTCGAAATCCTCGATCACGCCCTCCTTCAGGATCGGGCCGAAGGCCTTCCAGAACCGGTTCCAGCGTTCGCCGCCTTCCTTCGCCAGCTTCTCGATCAAATCGAGGCTGCGCTTGACCACCGTGGCGCGGATCTTCTTGACCAGCGGACTGTCCTGCAGGATCTCGCGGGAGATGTTGAGCGGCAGGTCAGCCGAATCCACCACGCCGCGCATGAAGCGCAGGTAGCGCGGCACCACCTGCTCGGCCGCATCCATGATGAACACTCGCTGGATATAGAGCTTGACGCCCTCGCGCTCGTCACGGTTGATCAGCATGTCAAACGGCGCCTGGCCCGGCAGATACAGCAGCAGGCTGTAACGCTGCGAGCCTTCGACATGGTGATGCGCCCAGCTCAGCGGCTTTTCCGGGTCCGCGGTCAGACTGGAGTAGAACTCCTCGTAATCCGAGTCTTCGAGATCGCTTTTCGGCCGCGCCCACAGCGCCTGGCTGTCGTTGACCGTGTTGCTCTCCTCGTCCTTGCCGGCTTCGATCAGGCGGATCGGGAACGCGATGTGGTTGGAATAGTGACGAATGATGCGCTCGAGCTGCCAGCGGTTGAGCAGATCCTTGTGCTCGTCACGCAACTCAAGCGTGATCGTGGTGCCGTGTTGTTCGCGCTCAATGCTCTCGAGTCGATACTCTCCGTCACCGGCCGAGACCCAGCGTACCCCCTGGTCGGCAGGCTCGTCGGCCCGGCGGGTTTCCACGGTTACGCGGTCGGCGACGATGAACGATGAGTAGAAACCGACACCGAACTGTCCGATCAGGCTGGCATCCTTCTTTTGATCACCGGTCAGCGACTCCAGGAACTGGCGAGTGCCGGAGCGGGCAATCGTTCCCAGGTTGGATACGACCTCGTCGCGATTCATGCCGATACCGCGGTCGGACACGACCAGGCTGCCCTTTTCGGCATCGAACTGAAGATCGATGCCCAGATCCTGGTCCAGGCCCTTGAGCGCCTCGTTGGTCAGTGCCTCGAACCGCAGCTTGTCGCTGGCGTCGGATGCATTGGAAATCAGCTCTCGCAGAAAGATCTCGCGATTGGAATAAAGGGCATTGATCATCAACTTGAGCAGTTGATGCACCTCGGTATCGAACTGGCGGGTTTCGACCTTGGCCGTTTCGCTCATGACGCAACTCGGGTTTCTGACTGTTGAGACGGGAACAGAATTGGGCCTCCGGAAACGCATTTTCAAGCCGCGACCCGGGCCTTCGGCACCGCGCCTCGTTACTCACCGCCTGCAAATGTCTGATCTGGTACCGATTTGCATCCTTGCGCCCACCCTCGCATAATTGGCAACCGCCCCGGAAAGCCGGGAAAAACGATCAAAGAAACGCGGACCGAAATCAACCAGCCGGTCTGCGCGGGCAGAGCGCGCCCGCCAACGACCAGACCAAACAGAAAAAACTACCATGCGTCACCGCTACCAGATCACCATCACCGACTACCGCGGCGCCCGCCATTTCACCCTGAGCCAGTTGATGCGGCGCATGCTGGCCGGTGTATTGGCCGGCATCGCGCTGATATTCCTGGGAGGGTCGCTGATGATCCACCTGCTGGCCGGAAAGGTCGGCACGCTTAACCAGGAGGTGGACGAGTTGCAAGCCCTGCATGACTCCATCGCAAAGGACAATGCCGCCCTGATGGCCGAGCGAACCCAGCTTCAGGATGAGGTCGAAGACAAGGCCCGCGCACTTTCGGCCATCAGCGCAGAAATCGACCAGATCGAGATTCTCGTCGGACTGCAGCCGGAGCCGGAACGACCGCTAGTGCAGCGTATCGACACTGCCAGCCAGACCGCTTTCGAAAAGCGCCTGATGCTTCAATCCATCCCGTCGGGCTACCCGGTCGAATCCGGTCAGGTCACCAGCAGTTTCGGCATGCGCCGGCATCCGATCCACGACCGCATGGCCAAGCACGGCGGCGTTGACCTGCGCGCCCCGCGCGGCACCCCCATCTACGCCACTGCCGACGGCCTGGTCGAGTGGGCCTCGAAACATCACAACAGCGGGCTCGGCAAGATGGTCAAGCTGGTCCACAATTACGGCTTCTCGACGATCTACGGACATCTCGACGAAATCGAAGTGGAAACCGGCAGCTACGTCAAACGCGGGGAATTGCTGGGATACTCCGGCAACACGGGCGCATCAACCGCGCCACACCTGCATTACGAGGTGCGCTACCTGCAGCGTCGCCTGGACCCCTCCCCCTTCCTGCAGTGGTCGCTGGAAGACTATGACATTCTATTTACCAAAGAGGATCGCGTTCAATGGGAATCATTAGCCGAGGTCGTGCGCAGAACGGCCAGCGTACCGGAACGACCGTCATTGCGGCAGGCTCAAAGCTGGTCGGCGACCTTGCCCTGAG
>SKXY01000227.1 GCA_007128175.1 Wenzhouxiangella sp.
ATCGCCGTATCGGTCAGCGCCAGCCGCGCCAGGATGGAATTGGCCGCGAAAGCCGTCAGCGCCAGCGCGGTCAGCCCGACAACATGAAGCGTTTTCACCGCTGCATCGCCTCGCGCAGCATCCCCTCCAGCCCGTTGAGCTTGACCTCGTACATCAGCGCCAGCTGGCGGCCGAGCTTGCCGTCGGGAAACCCTTCCCGATGAAACCACGCCAGGTAAGGCTCGGGCAGATCCAGCAAACGCCGCCCCTTGTACTTGCCGAACGGCATGGTCTGGTTCATCGCTTCGAGTAGATCCTGCTGGTTCATGATGGGTGTATCGCGGTCCGCTCCGTTCGCCATTCGCCAGCCTTCAGGCCTTTTGTCCCGCTGGCCGCGTCTTGCCCGAGGCTCGCAACTTGACGATGGCCATGATCGTGAAATATAAGACCCCCATGGCGACCACTCCATGGGGATAATCGATCCAGATGCCCGAGGTGTCCTCGCCGAACTCCGGCTGGAGTTCCGGGCTGATTCCGAGTCGGGGCACCACCGGCCCCAGTACCGAAACAAAAGCACAGCCGATATAGCAATACAGGCTCCTGGTCCAGTCCGAGACCATTTGCTTGCGGCGAAATTCATCCGGGACTTCACGCCTGAGCGCAATGCGCAGCTTGCCCGCCAGCAGCCAAAAGAACGCCAGAATCGGCCAACCCGCCCCCAGCGCTGACCCAATGCCAAGCAGGAAAATCAGGTAGAACCCGCTGAACAGCGCCATCGTCTTCAGCTTCTTCTCCCGCGTGATCCCCGGCGCAAACGCCGTAAACCCGAGAAACCCGGTGGCATGGATCAGGATAAACTCCAGCATCATGATGACCATGGCCGCACGAATCAACTCGTCCGCCGGCCCGAAAGCGCCCGGCGCCAGCCAGACCGACAGAAAAAACAAGGCCATGCCCCCATCGAACAAAGGTTCGACAGACCGCCGCGGCAAGACTTCGGTTTGTTGTTGCATGAACAGACTATCCTTGGTTGTTGCTACTTGCGGGTCTCAGCCACCTTCAGGCTCGAACCTTGAGACCGCGGATGGCTGGAATTCAACCATAAGAGTTCAGCACCATCAGCTGCAATGGCATTTGCCCCGCGTTTATCCGTCATGACACCGACACACATCGAATTCACGTCGGTTGCGGATACCTCGACCGTCGGGGATGCAACCCCGACCTACTCCGCCGTTCGCCTCCCTGCAGGAACGCACGTTTGCCGGCGAGCGTTGAATACGCGTTGGGCACCAGCACTTGAATCAAGGCGGCGCTGTCTTCAACGTTTAGGTACACCCCCGGACTGCTTCGGTATCCGGGTCGCACGGCTCCTTCGGGGGCCGTTGCCTTTTTCGGACCTGTGAAACTGGCGCTGGCTTCACCCTTCGGACACGCAGCCTCGACCCTGGATTGCCAGAGTTCGTGCCCACTGGTCAATCGAGAGCACTGACCAGGCGACAACATCAATGACTGATCCCTCTCCGCCCAAACCCGAACATTCAAGTGCAACTTCAATATGAAAGCGCATCTTTGATTTTCCCGGGGCTCCGCCCTTGTCATCCGCACTGCCCCCTTCAGCCCTAATGTCTGACCGCACAGTCAGCCGACATGTCGATAGAGGCCGAGTTCATCGACACATTCTGATCTCATGTCGACGACGTCGACTTATCGCTATCCCACAGCGCTGAATGAGTGCGCGAGCCATTACTGCACTTAACCTGCCGGCGCCATTGGCGGGGGCACACAGCAATCTTTAGAATTGAACTATTGGGTAGAACAGTGCTTGACATCCTGCATATACCGTGATAGAAAGTCCTTAGGACTTTCTATCACGGTATATGCAGTGCTCACTCTGCGACGCAGCCCGCGCAGCCTCAAGGCGCTGACGAAGGAAATCAAGGCCATGGATCTGTCTGCGTTTCAGGACGCAGACCTGATCATGGCATTTCTCCGCAGCTGGCCGGACGCCGACGCTCTGGGGGAAGCACCCTGCGATCAGATTCGCCGAGCCTACCGGCGGCATGTGGAAACCCTGGAGGAATACGGGGCGCTGGAGTCGGTCAACCTCGCTCCGGGGTTGTCAGCCTACCAGTTGCCGACCGCCCAGCTGCCGCCCGCGCAGCAAATCATCTGCATTCTCGATCCTTTCGCCTACCTCTCTCACCTGTCCGCGCTGGCCTGGCACGGTTTGTCGGAGCGTTTGCCGAGAACACTATTCATCTCCCGCCCCTCACGCAGCCACTGGCAGTCGCTGGCCAATGCCAGGCGCGAAGCCCGGCTGGGTGATTTGGCCGAGATCCACAGACGGTGCCGACTGCCCAGTCATCGATTCACCGAGTTCACGCGAATTGGCAAGCATGCCGTCCATACCTGGACCAGCAGCCGTCTGGATCGTGAATACCAATCGGCTTTCAAGCACATCAGCGATCAGAACATTCGTGTGGCCACCATCGGCCGGTGCTTTCTCGACATGGTGCGCGCACCCGAACTGTGCGGGGGCATTCATCATGTGATGGACACCTATGCCGAGCATGGGCCGACTTACCTGGAGCTGATCCTGGCCGAGATCGACACCCACGGCAACAAGATCGAGCAGGCGCGCGCGGGGTATCTGCTCGACGAAACTTCCGCAGGCGGGCATCCCATTCTCGACAGATGGGCGGCGGGCGTGACGCGGGGCGGCTCGCGCAAACTCGATCCTTCGGCGGATTACTCCGAACATTATTCGGAAAAGTGGGCGATTTCGATCAATGTCTGACCCTGATTTGCCCACAACTGCCGGGCACGCCGATCTGGAACGGTGAGTTCGCGAAGCCGAGGATGATCCACATCAACAAGTGCTACGGCGGGTCATTCGCATCGTGATCCAGGCAGTAGCTCATTCCGATGAGCTACGCGAGATGATGGTCATCAAGGGCGGCGTACTTCTTGCAACTGCGTACCACACTGGGCGTCACACTCTGGATGTGGACTTTTCTACCCGGCTACTGGCCCGGGAAGTGGACATAGACGGACTTTGCCAGCGCTTGAACAGCGCCCTGGAATCGAGCTCCGCCATGCTCGGTGAATCGCTGGCCTGCCGCGTTCAGAAGAGGACGTTGCAGTCGCCACGCCAGGATGCAACCTTTCCCACGCTGCGTATTCGCGTCGGCTATGCCGAACGCGGCTCAAAAGCGCAGAGCCGGCTCGAGCGTGGCAGTTCGCCGCAAGTGGTCATTGTCGATCTCAGCTTCAACGAGGATCTTGGCCAGCCGGTCACCCTGCGAATCAATGAACATGAACACATCAGGGCCTATTCGCTCACCGCACAAATAGCAGAGAAGTATCGAGCCCTCATTCAGCAGCAGGAGCGGTTGCGCAACCGGATTCGACGACAGGATGCCTATGACATCTTCTGCATACTCGAGCAGGGACATTTCGACCACCTGGAAGCACGTGCCGAGCTCGTCTCCGCGATACGCGAATCCTGTCGCTCCCGCGACGTGGAGGCCAATGCCGACTCCATGAAACCAGCGGAGATCCGCCGGCGAGCACGCCAGGAGTTCGATCAACTGCAATATGAGCTGGACAACGAACTGCCTGATTTCGACGAGATGTTTGACCGGGTTGCCGATTTCTACGCCGGGCTGCCTTGGGACAGTGGCGATTCAATTTGAAAAGGCAGAGAGAACGCTTGGGCAGCTATGTGCGGCTACGAGCCGCGCTGGGCCAACCTACCCGCCAAACCGTAGGTCGGGGCAACGTCCCCGACGGACAGCTTTGATCTCAAGTGACCGGCTGCGGAAGGTGCTCGGTAAATGGAAGTGGCAACTTCCAGGGTTGCGGTTCGCAGGCCTCGTTATGCCGCAGCACTTCCAGATAGGATTTTCCATCCACTGTGATCAGTTGGTGGCGGGGATGAGTCAGCCCGGCGGGGAGATCAACTAGCTTTTCGGGGGTCGATTTCCGCGCGTGATGCAGCCAGAGCGCGACGGCCAGAGCCTGTCGTCTTGCTCGTTGTTCGAGTTGGGCAACGTGGAAAGTACCGAAATCGTATGCCATGAAC
>SKXY01000100.1 GCA_007128175.1 Wenzhouxiangella sp.
ATACCACCTCGGCCAATGCGAGCTACCCGCTGAGAATCGACTTCTACCTTGCCGACGGTTCCTCCAGCCAGGGCCGGATATTCCTGCATACCGACGAATACACCGGCGCTTTCGCCGCCCAACCGAGAAGCGGCAGCTTCATGCTGCCAGCGGGCGTGGATCCTCAGGATGCCTACCTGGTTGCAACCGCCACCGATGACGCGGGCAATACATCGCAATTCTCCGCAGCCGTCTCACTGGCCGAATCCGGCGACAGCATCTTCCAGGACCGCTTCGAGCAGGATTGACGCTGCCGTAGCGCCTGCAGTCAATATTGGGAAGCGGTGTGCCGGTGCGTCTGTAGACCGAACAACAGACCACCGGCACACCGACGCTCGAGCTACATGTTCCGACGATACTCGCCGCCGACTTGGTACAGCGAGTGACTGATCTGACCGAGCGAGCAGCGCTTGACCGCTTCCATCAACGCCTCGAAGGTGTTGCCGCGGTTTCTGGCCACCTCCTGGAGTTGCCGGAGCACCGCATCCGATTCATCGACATTGCGCTTCTGGAAGGCACGCACGTTGGTGACCTGCTGCTGTTTTTCCTCTTCGGTAGAACGAGCCAGTTCGATTTCGCCGCCCTCCTGTTCTCCACCCTCGGCAGGTCTGAAGGTATTGACGCCGACCAGGGGCAGCGAGCCGTCATGCTTCTTGTGCTCGTAATACAGTGACTCTTCCTGGATCTTGCCGCGCTGATACATGGTGTCCATGGCGCCGAGCACGCCGCCACGCTCCGAGATCCGCTCGAACTCGGCATAGACGGCCTCCTCGACCATGTCGGTAAGCCGATCGACGATATGGCTGCCCTGCCAGGGGTTCTCGTTGTAGTTGAGCCCCAGTTCCTTGTTGATGATCATCTGGATGGCCACCGCCCGGCGCACCGATTCCTCGGTTGGCGTGGTAATTGCCTCGTCGTAGGCGTTGGTGTGCAGGCTGTTGCAGTTGTCGAAGATGGCATACAGCGCCTGCAAGGTCGTGCGGATATCGTTGAACTGGATCTCCTGGGCGTGCAGTGAGCGGCCCGAGGTCTGGATGTGGTACTTGAGCATCTGCGAGCGCTTGTTTGCGCCATAACGCTCGCGCATGGCACGCGCCCAGATGCGCCTGGCCACCCGGCCGATAACCGAGTACTCCGGGTCCATGCCGTTGGAGAAGAAGAACGACAGGTTGGGAGCGAACTCGTTGATGTCCATGCCGCGCGCCAGGTAGTACTCGACGATGGTGAAGCCATTCGACAGCGTGAAGGCAAGCTGACTGATCGGGTTGGCGCCCGCCTCGGCGATGTGATATCCCGAGATCGACACCGAGTAGAAGTTCCTGACGCCCTTGTCGATGAAGTACTGCTGGATATCGCCCATCATGTGCAGGGCGAACTCGGTAGAGAAGATGCAGGTGTTCTGCGCCTGGTCCTCCTTGAGGATGTCGGCCTGTACCGTGCCGCGCACCACTTTCAGCGTATCGGCCTTGATCTTCTCGTAGGTCTCGCGGCCGACCAGTTGATCGCCGGTCACACCCAGCATGCCCAAACCCAGACCATCATTGGTCTTCGGCAAGTCACCGGTGTAGACGGGGACGTCGTCTCCGAGCAGTTCGGCCTTTTTCTTCTCCGCCTGATCCCACTGACCCGATTCCTTCAGGTACTTTTCGACCTGCTGATCGACGGCGGTGTTCATGAACATCGCCATCAGCATCGGCGCCGGGCCGTTGATGGTCATCGACACCGAGGTGGTCGGGTCGGCCAGATTGAAGCCCGAGTAGAGTTTTTTCATGTCGTCGAGCGTGGCGATGGACACCCCGCTGTTGCCGACCTTGCCGTAGATATCGGGCCGCTCGGCCGGGTCCTCGCCGTAGAGAGTGACCGAGTCGAACGCGGTCGACAGGCGCTTGGCCGGCTGACCTTCGGAAACATAGTGGAAACGGCGGTTGGTGCGCTCGGGCGTGCCTTCCCCGGCGAACATCCGGATCGGGTCCTCGTTGGTGCGCCGGTACGGGTAGACGCCGCCGGTGTAGGGATAGTGGCCAGGCAAGTGCTCCTTCATCAGGAAGACGAGCTGATCACCCCAGTCGGCGGTCTGCGGCGCGGCGATCTTTGGGATCTGAAGCCGCGAGAGTGATTCCCGGTAGTTGGACCCGGAAATGGTCTTGCCACGCACTTCGTAGCTGTACTCCTCGGCCTCGACCGAAGCCTTGAGGTCGGGCCAGGCCTTGAGAAGGTCACGGGCTTGTTCGGGGATGGCCTTGACGGCCTCGGAATAACGCCCCAGAAGTTGATCGGCCATGCGTGCGTCGCCACCGTCAGCTTCATTCGGTTTCCGGTTTCCGGTCGGTTTCGGGTCGGTTTCGGGAAGCATCAGGGGTGCCGGCAGCCCGTCGACTTCGAGCTCACGCAGAACCTCGTAGTAGTGCTGTGCCCGGCGGGCTTCCTCGGCCCAGTGCTGGATGTTCTCGTTGAGGCCGCGGCCCTGTTCGGCGATCTCGGCCAGGTAGCGCACCCGCTTTCCCGGAATCAGCACCGAGCGCCTGGGTTCTTTCTCCGTCAACTCCACCTCCGGCGAGAAATCACACCGCTCCGTCCCGAAACAGTCCTTCCCTCTTCCCTCTTCTTTCTCCTCCTCTGTCCGCTGCCGCAACAAGCGGCAGAGGTTCACAAACATCCACGTCACACCGGGATCATTGAACTGACTGGCGATCGTCGGGTAGACCGGAATGTCCTCGTCGGTGAGCTCGAAAGCCAGGCGATTGCGCTTCCACTGCTTGCGTACGTCCCGGAGCGCGTCCTTGGAACTCTGCCGATCGAACTTGTTGAGCACCACCAGTTCGGCGAAATCGAGCATGTCGATTTTCTCGAGCTGACTGGCCGCGCCATAGTCGGATGTCATCACGTACATGGGGAAATCGACCAGGTCCACCACCTCGGAATCCGACTGGCCAATGCCGGCGGTTTCCAGGATAACCAGATCGAAACCGGTCGAGCGCAGCAGCGCCAGCGAATCGGCAACCACCTCGGACGTGGCCAGGTGCTGCCGGCGGGTGGCCATCGAGCGCATGAACACCCGCTCGGAACGGAGCGTATTCATGCGGATTCGATCGCCCAGCAGCGCACCGCCGGTACGCCGGCGGGTAGGATCGACCGCGAGCACGGCGATGCGCATTTCGGGAAAATGCTGGAGGAAGCGGTTGACCAGTTCATCGGTCACCGAGGACTTGCCGGCTCCGCCGGTGCCAGTCAGGCCGACAATCGGCACACCGTTGGGCGTTTCGGCGGCCTTGCGCAACTGTGCCAGCTCATGCTCCGAAACGGTTCCGTTTTCGACCGCGGACAAGCCGGCCGCAATCGATGCCGTATCCAGATCCTTGCCGGAAACCGGAAACCGGAAACCTGAAGCCGGCCGTTCCGCACGCGCCTTGCGCGTGCGCGCGACGAGATCCCCGATCATTTCCTTCAAGCCCATCTTCATCCCGTCATCGGGATGGTAGATGCGGTTGACCCCGTGGGCCTCGAGCTCGCGGATCTCGTCCGGTGTAATGGTGCCGCCGCCACCTCCGAACACCTGAATATGGGATGCCCCCTGTTCGGCCAGCATATCGACCATGTACTTGAAGTACTCGTTGTGCCCGCCCTGGTAGGAGCTCACGGCAATACCGTCGGCATCCTCGCAAATGGCGGCTCTGACGATATCGGCCACCGAGCGGTTGTGGCCCAGATGGACCACCTCGCAGCCCTCCGCCTGGATCAGGCGCCGCATCAGGTTGATGGCAGCGTCATGTCCATCGAACAGGCTGGCGGCAGTGACAAAACGCAGCGGGGTCTCGCGGGCCTCGCTCGCGGCACGGGTGAAGGTCTCGGCGGTCGAAGTCATGTGGAACGGATCCGGGTTGCAAAAGACTCACCATTTTACCGCCTGACGGCGCTCCCACCCAAATCCCGATCACCGATCGCAGCAAGACCGCCGCAATTCATGCATCGGTATTGATGCAATCGGGCGCATTTTGGTGGATAATGGTTAAG
>SKXY01000084.1 GCA_007128175.1 Wenzhouxiangella sp.
GAATTCGGGTTTCCGGTCGAACGCATCATCTTCGAGGTCACCGAGGCCGAGAAGGTCACCGATCAGGGGCATTTGCGCGATATTGTGCTGCATTACCAGCAGTGCGGATTCCTGACGGCCATCGACGACTTCGGTGCCGGTTATTCCGGGCTCAACCTGCTGGCAGATTTTGTGCCCGATTACGTCAAGCTCGACATGGCGCTGGTACGCGACATCGACCGCAATCCCACGCGCCAGGCAATCGTGCGCGGTCTGATGACGATGCTCGAAGAACTTGAGGTTGGCGTCATCGCCGAGGGCGTGGAATCACGCGAGGAATTTGCTTGCCTGTCCGACCTGGGCATCAGCCTGTTTCAGGGCTACCTGTTTGCCCGGCCCGGATTCGAGACCTTGCCCGCTGTTGACTTGAACAGCTGAGCCCGGTGTGGGGTGTCAGTGGCGGAAGTGAACGAAGACCCGGCCGAAATTCTTCGAGTCCTTCTCCACGCGGTGATACCGTGACTTGACCGCTCCCTGCTCGAGATACTTAAGCACCCGCTTTTTCAGTTGTCCCGAGCCCTTCCCAGGAATGATTTCCAGCGTCTTGATACGCCTGGATTCGGCCTCGTCGAACGCCTCGTCCAGGGCGTCGTCTATCTGGCGACCGCGGTTGAAGATGGGATGCAGATCGAGCTTCAGTCGTGCCATGTGGGGGCAAGTGCGTATGTGAAATGTTTCATGTCCATGCTACAACGGGATGTAATCCACGCAAAAGCCCAGAGGTGAAAGACATGATCAGCGAGCACCAGGCAGACGTTGCCGTCATCGGCGGCGGCACGGCCGGCATGGTCGCCTACCGCCAGGCCCGCAAACACGCCGAGCGCGTGATTCTGATCGAGGGGCAGCAGTTTGGGACCACCTGCGCGCGTGTGGGCTGCATGCCCAGCAAGCTGTTGATTGCGGCGGGCGATGTGGCCCACCATGCACGCCACGCCGGACAGTTCGGGATTCGCCTGCACGATGTCGGTATCGATGGGCGTGCCGTGCTTGAGCGGGTGCGGCGCGAGCGAGACCGTTTTGTCGGCGGCGTGCTCAAATCGGTCGAGCGCATCCCCGAGTCGGACCGTCTCGAGGGCATGGCGCACTTTGAAGATGCGCACACGATCAGGGTGGGTGACGACCACCGCGTGCGGGCCGAGCGGGTCGTCATCGCGACCGGCTCGCGCACGAACATTCCCGGTTTTCTCGAAGCCGCCGGAAAACGGCTGATGACCAGCGACGATGTCTTCGAGTGGCAGGACCTGCCCGAGTCCGTTGCCGTGTTCGGCCCCGGCGTGATCGGCCTGGAGCTGGGGCAGGCTCTGGCGCGGCTGGGCGTGAGAGTCCGCATGTTCGGCGTCGGTGGCGCGATCGGCCCGATTCGCGATGACGAGATCCGGCAGATCGCGCTCGATACCTTCAACCATGAGTTTCCGCTCGATCCGGATGCCGAGGTGGCGTCGATCAGCGAGGTCGACGGCGGCGTGGAGATCACGTTCACCGAGGACGGCAGGCAGCGCACCGAAACCTTCGATTACCTGCTCGCCACCACCGGCCGGCGTCCCAACGTGGACAAGCTGGGGCTGGAATATACCGGCCTGGAGCTGGATGAGCGCGGCATGCCGGTGTTCGATCCCTGGACGTTGCAGTGCGGTGATTCGCATATCTTCATCGCCGGTGATGCCAACAGTCACCTGCCGTTGCTGCACGAGGCCGCCGACGAGGGTGGTATTGCCGGCGCCAATGCCGGACGCTTCCCCGATGTGCGCGTCGGTCATCGCCGCACGCCGCTGGCCGTGGTGTTCTCCGACCCGCAGATCGCCACTGCCGGGCTGACCATCCAGGAGGTCGATGAACAATGTCGCGGCTGCTACGAGGTCGGCTCGCTCAACTTCGAAGATCAGGGGCGCAGCAAGGTGATGGGCGTCAATCGCGGCCTGCTGCGCGTCTACGGCGAGCACGGCTCCGGCCGCTTCATGGGCGCGGAGATGTTCGGCCCGGCCGCCGAACACATCGGCCACCTGCTGGCCTGGTCGGCCCAGCAGGGGCTGAAGGTCTCCGAGATGCTCGACATGCCCTTCTATCACCCGGTGATCGAGGAAGGCCTGAGAACTGCGCTGCGGGATCTCAACCACAAGCTCAGGCTGGGGCCGGAGATGAGTGATCGCTGCATGGAATGCGGACCAGGAAGTTGAGGGGGCAGCGGGTGGTGCCTGAGTGCTCACGGCCTTGCGCGCTCAGACACCACCGCTGTGAAAGGTGGGAGAAGGCTAAAGAGTATGAGTGCTGCCGTTTCACCTCGAACCCGGCCACGGACAAGGCCGCTCGGCACCCTGCCACCACAACCACGGTTGCCACAGTCCAGGTTTTCTCTGTGCTCTCCGTGTCTCTGTGGTGAACTCGAGACCGTTTACCTCTGAACGAGGCGTTCGAGGATGCCTCCCATGCCGGTCAGTTGTCGGGCGATGGCGCGGCGAAGGGGTGGCAGGTGGTTGGCGGTGCGCAGGATGGCGCGCCGGAGCAGCCGGGCCGGGGGCAGGTTGTTGGTGTAGAGGCCGACCACGGTGGCGGTGGCTGAATACAGCGGCAGGCTGTGAGTGCGATGGCGTGCCGCGTAGGCGGCCAGCCGGCGCGGGTTGGCGATATCGCCGTCTCTGATGCGGGCCTTGCCGATTTCCTCGACCAGCAGATCGACGCCGGTCAGGCCGAGATTGAAGCCGTGCGCGGTGACCGGATGCATGCCGACGGCGGCATCCCCGATGCAGGCGAAGCGCTTGGCCGTCAGCCGGTCGGGCCACACGCCGACCAGCGGGTAGACGTGGCGGTCGCCGATCAGGGTCATGGCGCCGAGGCGTTCGCGGTACAGCCCGGTGACTTCGCGATTGAAATCGTTTTCGTCCATGGCCTTGAGCTCGCCGATGCGCTCGTGCGGCAGGGTGATGACGGCCGAGGCGTGCGGGCCGTTGAGCGGCAGCAGCGCCAGGGTGCGGTCGTCACCGAACCATTCCCAGGCAACGTGGTCGTGAGGCCGTTCCAGTTCCATGCGTGCGACCAGCATGGACTTGCCGAAATCGCGCATGCCTGCGCCGATGCCGGCTGCGCGCCGGCTGCCGGAGAAGCGTCCGTCGGCGGCCACCACCAGGCGGGCGTCGATGTGTTCGCCGTCGGACAGCACGAGCCGGCGGCGGTGCTCGCCGGGCAGGGTGGATTCGACGCGCCGGCCGGTCAGCCACCGGATGCCGCCGATCTCGCGCGCGGCCTGCCAGGCGGCAGCGCGGATCAGGTGATTGGAGACCAGCCAGCCGAGCTGCTCGGCATCGCCGTCGTTATGGGTGATGCGCATCGGCTCGGGCGATTCGCCGTCGAACACCCAGGCATCGCGCAGATCGCTGATCTCGTCACCATCGATGCGCGACCACACATCCAGCCGCTCCAGCGTGGCGCGCGAAGCGTGGGTGAGCGCGATCTCGCGCCCATCGGGCGCCGGCTCGGCCAGCGCGGCGTCTTCTGCCGGGTCAATTACGGCGACCTCCAGGTTCATGCCGCCCAGCGCACGTGCCAGGCACAGACCGGCCGGGCCGGCTCCGATGATGGCGATATCGACGTTCATTGGCTTTCCTGTCTCGAGGTGCTGGGTCATGATCGGCCGGTTGGTCTCTAGCGTTTGTTGTTCGGGGGCTTCGGGGCCCGCTTCCCTGCCTGACCATTGGCCGGGCTTCGACGCGTGGCGAGGCGCCCGGCCAATGGTCAGGCAGGAAAGCCGGCAGGCTGTTGTGCCTGCCCGGTTCCTGTTTCCGGCTCAATTGTCGCAGATTGTTGTCGAGCGCGAATTGACCGTAATCAGTCGCATGGCAGTCATCGTGCCGCATTCGCCGGGGTCACGCGCCGCCCAGCTGGACAGCCGCCTGGGCCAGGTCGGCCATTACCGCGCTGGCGGTAACGGCAACACCTGCGCCGGGTCCGTGCACTTCCAGCGGGGTGTCGGGGTCGGTTGCCAGGGTGA
>SKXY01000283.1 GCA_007128175.1 Wenzhouxiangella sp.
CGCCCGGACTGCATCGTGTTCGAGCTCGGTGACGGCCTGCTCGGCGCGTACGGCGTCGAGGCGATCCTGCACGATCCCGACATCCGCGCGGCCCTGACCTCGGTGGTGCTGTGCGCCAACGACCCGGTCGCAGCATGGGGCGGCGTCAAGCTGCTGCGCGATGAATTCGGGATAGAACCCTCGGTGGTCACCGGACCGGCAACCGACAACCAGGTCGGCATCGACATCATCAACCGGCGACTCGGCGTACCGGCGATCAATGCGCTCACCAACAGCGCCGAACTCGGCGACCTGCTGCAGTCGGTGCTATCGCTGCCGGTCCGGCGCAGCAACGACGCCGGAGCGCTGGCGTGAGCGAACACTGCCCGGTCATCGTGCTCGGCGGCACCGGTTACGTCGCAGGAGAATTCCTGCGCCTGATCGCCGCGCACCCGCACCTCGAGCTCGCCGCGGTCGTGTCCGACAGCCAGGCCGGCCACCCGGTGAGCCACGCCTTCGCGCATCTCGCGCCGGCGTATCCCGAGCAGCGCTTCACGTCGCTGAGCGACGTCGACGGCCTGCTGCAGGTGCTCCCGCGCGCTGCGGTGTTCGCCGCCGCGCCGCACGGCGTGTCGGCGAAGCTGCTGGACGACTTTCTCACCCGCGCTGAAACCGCCGGCACCGAGGTCCACCTCGTCGACGCGTCGGCCGACTACCGCTTCGCCGACGCCGACGCCTACCTCGCGGCCTACGGCCACGCCCACGGTGCGCCATCGCGCCTCGCCGACTTCGCAAGCGGCCTCCCCGAGCACGTGCGCGGGACACCGGCAAGGCACATCGGACACCCCGGCTGCTTCGCGACGTCGATGCTGCTGGCGATCGTGCCGCTGCTGGAGCTCGGCCTCGCGCAGCCGGAGTTCTACGCCTCGGGCGTGACCGGATCGACCGGCGCCGGGCGCCAGCCGACCGACACCACGCATCACCCGCAGCGCCACTCGAACCTGTTCGCGTACAAGGCGCTCGCGCATCGCCACTCGCCGGAAGTCTGTGTGCTCGCCGCAGCGGCCGCAGGCGTGGCACCGAAACTGCATTTCGTACCGCACTCGGGCCCCTTCGCGCGCGGCATTGAAATGACCGTGATGGCGCAACTCAAGGAACCCGCGAATGCAGACACGCTGACCGAGCGACTGCGTGCGTACTACGCGGGCGCGCCGTTCGTGCATGTCGTCGCCGACGGCATGCCGCGCCTGAAGGACGTCGCCGGCAGCAACCACGCGCGCCTCGGGGTCGCCTGCGACGACGACACCGTGGTCGTGAGCTGCGTGATCGACAACCTGCTCAAGGGCGCCGCCGGCGGCTCGGTGCAGTGGATGAACCGGCTGCTCGGCTGGCCCGAGACCACCGGTCTGGACGCGCCCGCGCCCGGCTGGATCTGAACCGCCATGGCAATACCCGAAGCCCGTTCGCCGCGAGAACACGCGATCGCCCGCGAGGCGCGCCACCTGCTGCCGGTCTACGCGCAGCTCGACGTCGAGCCGGTGCGCGCCGAGGGCGTGTGGATCCATACCGCCGATGGCCGGCGCATCATCGACTTCTACGGCGGACATGCGGTTACCGCGCTCGGCTACGGCCACCCGCGACTCGTGCGCACGCTCGCCGAACAGGCGGCCACGCTGCTGTTCCAGAGCAACGCGGTCGCGCTGGACGTGCGCGCACGCGCCGCCGAACGCCTCGCGAACTTCGCACCCGACGGGCTGGACCACGCGTTTTTCGTCAACTCCGGCGCCGAGGCCAACGAGAACGCACTGCGCCTCGCGCTGCGCGCGACCGGGCGCAACCGCGTGATCGCGCTGGAACACGGGTTTCACGGCCGCACCGCCGCGGCCGCCGCGGTAACCTGGGGCAGCGAGCGCTGGTACGGCTTTCCGGCGCGCCCCTTCGACGTCACGTTCGTCGCGCGCGACGACGCCGACGCGCTGGCCGCCGCAATCGACGACCGCACCGCCGCGGTGATCCTCGAACCCGTACAGGGCGTCGCCGGCGCATGGGCGCTGCCGTTCGAGCTGATGCAGGCCGCGCGCGCGGCCTGCGACCGCCACGGCGCGTGGCTGATCGCCGACGAGGTGCAGTCCGGCATGGGCCGCAGCGGCATGCCGTTCGCGATCTCGCGCGCCGGCGTGACGCCCGACGTGATCACCGCCGCGAAGTCGCTCGGCGGCGGTTTCCCGGTCGGTGCGCTGCTGCTGCGCGGCGACCACGTGGGCGCGCTCGCGAAGGGCGATCTCGGCACCACGTACGGCGGCGGGCCACTCGCCTGCGCGATGGTCGACGCGGTGATCGACACGATCGAGAACGACGCGCTGATCGACGCGGTGGTCGCGCGCTCGGCGCGCATCGCCGCGCGGTGTGTCACCGGGCCGGTCACCGGCGTGCAGGGCGCCGGGCTGCTGCTCGGGCTGCGCACCTCGAGACCGGCGAGCGAAGTGGGCGCGGCGCTGCTCGAGCGCAACATCATGACCGGCGGCAGCGCCGACCCGCACGTCTTGCGGCTGCTGCCACCCTACATCCTGGAAGACGACCACGTGGCGCAGCTCGCCGCCGCACTCGCCGACATCGGCGCCTGAGGAGACCCCGACATGGACCTGTTCAACGACCTTGCCGACTTCAGCCCCGAACAGATCGAGGAGCTGCTCACGCTCGCCCGACGCCTCGACGAGCAACCCGAGCCGCGCGCGCTCCAAGGCAAGGTGCTCGCGCTGCTGTTTCTGAGCCCGTCGCTGCGCACGCTCGCATCGTTCCAGGCGGCGATGGTGCGCCTCGGCGGCGGCGCGTTCGTGATCTCGCCCGACATGTCCATCCACGGCCTCGAAACCCGTCCGGGCATCGTGATGGACGGCGCGGCCGCCGAGCACATACGCGAGGCGGTGCCGGTCATCGCGTCTTACGGCGACGCGATCGGCATCCGCGCGTTCGCCGAGCGCCGCAACCTCGACCATGATGTGGCCGACCGCGAGTTCGCCGAGTTCCGCAAGCTCGTGAACAAGCCGATGATCAACATGGAGTCGGCGATCAACCATCCGTGCCAGAGCCTCGCCGACTGGAAGACGATGGACGACCTCGGCATGCCACGCAACGGCGGGCGCTTCGTGCTGTCGTGGGCGTATCACCCGAAGGCGCTGCCGCTCGCGGTGCCGTCGGCGGCGGTGCACATGGCGTGCATGCGCGGCATGGACGTCACAGTTCTGCGCCCCGAGGGCTTCGAGTTGCCCGAGCCGATCATGGCCAAGGCGCACGACGCCGCCAACGCCAGCGGCGGCAGCCTGCGCGAGAGCGACGACCGCCGCGAAGCCATGGAAGGCGCACACGTGATCTACGCGAAGAGCTGGTCTTCGACGCGCCACTACGGCGATCGCATCGCCGACGAGAAGCTGCGCCGCGATCTCGTCGACTGGTGCGTGGATGAGCCATGGTTCGACAACGCCGCCGACGACTGCCGCTTCATGCACTGCCTGCCGGTGCGCCGCGGCGTGGTCGTCGCCGACCGCATTCTCGACGGACCGCGCAGCGTCGTGATCCAGGAGGCGCGCAACCGCATGCTCGGGCAGATGGCGGTGCTTCACCGCATGCTCGGCCGCGCCTGAACCCGCCACGACCCGAAGGAACGCATCGATGAACATGCCGAGCAACCAGGAACGCGCGATCGTCGTTTCGGCTTTGAAACACGCCGCGCCCTACCTGCGGATGTACAAGGGTCGCACCTTCGTCCTGAAGGCGGGTGGCGAGGTGTTCGCAAGCCGCGAGGACACCCGCGCGCTGATGGAACAGGTCGGGCTGCTGCACCAGGTCGGCATCCGCGTCGTGCTCGTGCACGGCGGCGGTCCGCAGTCGACGCGACTGGCCGAGGCCCTGGGCGTGGACGCGCACTTCATCGAGGGACGCCGCGTCACCGACCAGCGCAGCCTGGAGATCTCGACGATGGTCCTCAACGGCGAGATCAACACGCGCATCCTCGCGGTTTGCCGAGACC
>SKXY01000036.1 GCA_007128175.1 Wenzhouxiangella sp.
CCGGGAGCTCAAGCCCCAGTTGTTCCCGCTCGACGAGATCGCCGAGGCGACTGAAGGTTTTTCCGGCGCCGAGCTTGAGCACCTGATCGTTGCCGCACTGTACGCCGCGCATGCCGAAGGCCAGCCCCTGTCCACCGACCACCTGATGAGCGAGCTTGAGCAAACCCGGCCGCTGTCGGTGACCATGGCCGAACCGATTGCCGAGCTCAGGCAGTGGGCGGAAAGTCGTGCGGTGGCGGCGTAAGCCGTGACCTGCGGCGATTGGGAATGCTGAAAACGGAAAACGGGCGCTGAATCTGGCGAGGTCTGTCTGGCAGCGGTGGGCAACGGCGTGGCCCCCAGCCATTGGCCGCGCTGGTCAACCGAAGCCCCGAAGCCCGCCCCCGTTTTACGTCTCACGTTTTTCGTTTCCAGCGCCTGCGCCACCCCCATTGCTCAATGTTCACGGCTTACGGCCAATCTTCCTGCTCTTCACAAATACGGTGAAAACAACCAGCACAGCGAATCCCTGAAGCGAGTGGGCAGGCTACGTCCGTCGACCTCTTCCAGGGTGATCTCGCGGCCGGTGTGAGTTGCCCGGTCGATGTAGTCGATCAGGCCGGCGGCAAATTCCTCGCCGTAAACCTCGACCTGCAATTCGAAATTGAGCCTGAGGCTGCGCGGATCCCAGTTGGTCGAGCCGATCAGACTGTAGTAGCCGTCGACCACGAACAGCTTGCCGTGATTGAAGGGGGCGCGCTGGTAGTGGACTTTCACGCCGCGCATCAGGATTTCCCAGAGCATGTTGCGCGTGGCCCAATGAATGTAGGGCAGGTTGTTGACCTCCGGCAGAACGATCTGGACTTTTACACCGCGCACGGCCGCCGACTGTATGGCACCGATCAATTCGCGCGAAGGCAGGAAGTAGGGGGTCATGATGCGCACGGTCTGCCTGGCTTCGGCGATCGCGGCAGTCAGCAGCATGTTGAGTCGGTCGAGATCCTCGTCGGGCCCGTCGGTGACGGTTCGGCAGGCCAGTTCGCCGCTCGCCTCGGAGCGCCCCTCCGGAGGCTCGTCGCTTTTGCCGGTCGAGAACTCCCAGATGCGCAGGAACTCCCGGCGCAGCTGCATCACCACCGGCCCGACCAGTCGGAAGTGCATGTCGGCGGTACGATTTCGGTTTTCGGGGTCGTCGACCAGGTGGCGATCACTGATGTTCATCCCGCCGGTAAAACCGATCTTGTCATCGACCACCAGGATCTTGTGGTGATTGCGCATGTTGATCGACAGCGACGGTGGGAACAGTCGGGGCGGCAGGAAGCGGGCGACACGGATGTCGGCGCGTCTCAGCGCGCAGCTGGCACGCGGGATCGAATACCACTCGCCAAAGCCATCAACCATCACCCGGACATCCACGCCGCGTCTGGCGGCCGCGACCAGCGCCTCGCGAAACGCCGAGCCGGTTCGATCACTGTCGAGTATGTAGGTTGTCAACAGGATGTGGCTGCGTGCGCCTTCAATGGCTGCGAGCATGGCGGGGTAGGCCTGCTCGCCGTTGATCAACGGACTGACCTCGTTGCTGCAGACCAGCGGGTGTCGGCTCAGCGCCTGGCCAATTCGAGCCAGACCACGATACTCATTACGAATCTGATTCGGCAGCGGATGGGTGCGGTCGATCTGCACGCCGCGTTCATAGCCAACCTGCAGTCCGCCGAGATCCAGGCGCTGGGCCTTGCCGCGGGCGCGATTGAGGCCGAAGAACAGATAGATCACCGGGCCGGCGATCGGTGCCAGCACGCATACCGCAATCCACCCGAACGCGGCACGCGGGTCGCGCTTGTAGAGGAGCGCATGCAGGGCCGTTGCCGGGGCCAGCACGGCATGAAAAACGATGACCAGCAGGGTTTCAGGAGTCAGGAGCACAGATCCGTGTCGACGAATTTGACATGATACCCGCCGCATGTGGGCATTAAAAAAGGGTTGGGGCGGCGCATGCGCCTGGAAACGTAAAACGTGAAACGAAAAACAGGGGCGGGGTTTATGGCTTCGGTTTGCCAGCGTGGCCAATGGCAGGTCCCTCGCCGTTGCCCCGCGCCGCCATGATGACGACGCCACCACAAGCGCCCGTTTTACATTTTCCGATTTTCGTTTCCAGCTTTACGTTTTACGTTCTCGCACGTAATGCATCCTCACCTCATCTGCGCTAGAATGCATATCTTTCTATCCCGATCAAGAGATGAATCGCGCCATGAGCTCTTATCTGTTCACTTCAGAATCCGTCTCCGAGGGTCATCCGGACAAGCTGGCCGACCAGATCTCCGATGCCGTACTCGATGCCATCCTCGCGCAGGACCCGCATGCCCGCGTCGCCTGCGAGACCTTCATCAAGACCGGTGCGGTCATCGTCGGCGGGGAGATCTCGACCACCGCGTGGGTTGATCTGGAAAGCCTGATCCGCAAGGTGGTCGTGGAGGTCGGATACGATTCTTCCGATGTCGGATTCGACGGGCACACCTGCTCGGTGATCAACATGATCGGCAAGCAGTCGCCCGACATCGCCATGGGCGTGGACCGTGACATTCCGGAAGACCAGGGTGCCGGCGACCAGGGGCTGATGTTCGGTTACGCGGCCAACGAGACGCCGGAGCTGATGCCCGCGCCGATCTATTTCGCGCACCGCCTGGTCGAACAGCAGACCCGATTGCGCAAACGCAAGGACAATCCGCTGCCCTGGCTGAGGCCGGATGCCAAGAGTCAGGTGACGTTGCGCTACGTCGACGGCAAGCCGACCGCGATTGACGCGGTGGTTCTGTCGACCCAGCACGACGACGGCATCGACCTGGAGGAAATCCGTGCCGGCGTACGCAAGCACATCATCGAGCCTGTCCTGCCGGCCGAGTGGCTGCACGGCGACACCCATTACCACATCAACCCGACCGGCAAGTTCGTCATCGGCGGGCCCGTGGGCGATGCCGGTCTGACCGGTCGCAAGATCATCGTCGACACTTACGGTGGCATGGCCCGCCACGGCGGCGGCGCCTTTTCCGGCAAGGATCCGTCCAAGGTTGATCGCTCGGCCACCTACGCCGCGCGCTACGTGGCCAAGAACGTGGTCGCCGCCGGCCTGGCCGACAAGTGCGAACTCCAGGTCAGCTATGCCATCGGTGTGGCCAGGCCGACCTCGATCTCGGTGACCACTTTCGGTACCAACCACATTCCCGAAGAGCAGATCGAACAGTTGATCCGCGAACACTTTGATCTCAGGCCCTATGGCATTCTCAAGGACCTGGATCTGCTGCACCCGATGTATCGCATGACGGCTACGCATGGCCATTTCGGACGTCATCCCGAGGAGATGTCGGAAAGAGTGGTGCGCGGCGGCAAGGAGATTACCGACTACTTCACCTCCTTCAGCTGGGAAAGAACCGACAAGGCCGAAGCCCTGCGCAAGGCAGCGGGCCTGTAGGCCGGGGGTTGCACCCCGCCCCGGCAGGCAAGGCTGGAGCCATCATCCATAGATCTAATGAGCAAGCAAACAGGAATTTACCAATGAACGCCAACCCGGACACGATCAACAAAGGCGTGCTGTTCGATGAACAGATCGCGTCAACCGACAACGATTACTACGTTGCCGATCTCTCCCAGGCCGATTTCGGCCGCAAGGAAATTCGCATCGCCGAGACCGAGATGCCAGGCCTGGTGCAGACCCGGGCCGAGTTTGCCGACGACAAGCCGCTGGCTGGCGCACGCATTGCCGGTTCGCTGCACATGACCATCCAGACCGCGGTGCTGATCGAAACACTGATCGAGTTGGGCGCGGACGTGCGCTGGGCGTCGTGCAATATCTATTCGACGCAGGATCACGCCGCCGCTGCCATGGCCGAACGCGGCGTGCCGGTGTTCGCCTTCAAGGGCGAAACACTGGATGAATACTGGGAATTCACCCACCGCATCTTCCAGTGGCCCGACGGCGGCACGGCCAACATGATTCTCGA
>SKXY01000190.1 GCA_007128175.1 Wenzhouxiangella sp.
AGACGACCAAGCGCCATTTCAAGCTCTTGCTGACCAAGACCGGCCGGCTGCAGCAGTTTGTCGAGTACCTGTTCGTACATAAAGGTTAGTGCTCCGGTTGAACTCCAGATATTCGGACGAATACCTGGTCTTTCAATCGCGCGGCAGGGTGTCGGGCACGATGACCTGCTCCTCGCCTTCTTCATCGGTCACGCGTGCCTCGACCAGTTCGACGACTGGCTCGTCCCAGCTGCCGGAGATGGCATACCGTGCCTCGGCGATACCGCGCAGCGGTCGATCGAACAAAGTTTGCAGGACCAGTCCGGCGGCGGCACCTACGGGGCCACCGGCCAGAACACCCAGGATAGGCAGGGTGCCGCCAACTCCCGGCTCGACGACCAGGTACTGGTCGTAACGGCGATCGACCATGTCGGTCGATCCGCTGATACGAATGCGGGCAGCCGGCGAGTCGACTTGCAGGTCCTCGGTGACGGCCAGGCCGTCGGCCAGATCGAATCGGCCCTCGATGCGATCGAACTTTAGTCCTTGGGCAAACACATCGCGAAAATCCAGTGCCAGCCGCCTGGGAATGGTGCCGATACTCACCAACCCCAGCAGGCGCCCGGCACCCGGTCGCGCTTCGGGAATCAGGCCATCGGCGATCTCGATGGCCAGGCTGCCGTCGAATCGCTGCAGGGAAAAATCATGGGGCGCTCCCGGCCAGCGGCCGATGATATCAGCCTGGGTGCGGGCTGCCTCCAGACCGGTTTCGTAGCCCAGAGCGGCCAGCATGTCCGTCAGGCTGGCGGTAATCAGCCGCCCCTCGAACTCACTGTACGGACCGTCGTCCGTTTCGATCCAGCGCCCGCCACCGCGCAAGTCCAGGGTCGGTCCGTCCGCCTCGACGCGCTCGATCTCCATGCCCCGGCTGGCAGAGTGTGCCTCAATGCGCACGCGGCCGATATCCAGTTCGCGATAGCGCAAGTCCTCGATCAGCACATGCAACGGTGGCAGCCCGACCGGGCTTGCGGTGGACGTCTGCCCCGGCGCCAATGCGATTTCCAGATCCATTTCTTCGATATCGGAGCTGTCGTCGAGCAGGTGCAGGTGCGCCAGGTCTATGGCAAGCACGCGCCCGGAATCCAGCGGCACCGGCACCGTCGCGTGACCCTGTGCGCCGGCGCCATCCAGACCGACTTCCCACGCCTCCCCACTTCGGGTCAACTCCAGATCGACGCCCTCCAGGTACAGATCTCCCCAGGCCAGTCGGCCAAGCGAGAGCCGCGAATGTCCAGCCAGGCCACCGGCTGTTGCCGCGGGTCGGAACAATCCGCCTGTCACGCGTGACCACGGCTCGAGATCGAGGTGCCCGAGTTGCCCGTCGAGCGCGAAGCCCGGCGCATCGGGCCAATCCGGCCGGGCTGCGTAGACGCCGACCGCGGTGCGCCATTCGTCCCCGTCGCGCCTGGCGCCAAAATCGAACCGATCAGCCAGCGACAGCTGAAAGCGGGCCTGATCCTCTCGCAAGCGGGCAGAAGCCGTCAATGGCCAGGACTCGGGCATCAGCTTGGTCAACGGGTCGGGCAACTCCAGGCCCAGGCCCTCGAGATCTCCACTCAAGGCCATTTCCAGCCCTTCATCCTTGGCATCGAGCCGGAAACGCCAGTAGGAACTGCCGATAATGCGCTCCCCCAGCATGGCGGCAAGGTCGGCATCACTGACCAGGTCGGCCGGGTGCAGCTCGGCACCGACTTCCACACTGGCCGGGGCCTCGAAACCGGCCACCAGGTCGAGCGTCAGCATGCGCTCACCGGCCATGGCCTGCAGGGCCGCAGGCAGCAGTTCATGACGATCGAAGAAAACCGTGCCGCGCAAGTCCGACAGCCCGATGCCAACCTCCGGCAGGGCAAACCCAACCCCGTCGATGCTGACCTCGCCGTCGAGATACCAGTCCTGCATGCGCCGGAACGGGAGGGTGACTTCAGTGGCAAAGTCCAGTGGACCAGACCACCGGGTTTGCTCGAACAGCGCCTGCCAGCCGGGGACCGGCATTTGTCCGAGCACCTCGGCCAGGCTGGCAGCATCGGCTTGCTCAGCCGCTGCCAGGAAAGCCAGTTCGGGCTCGGTCAGATCGGCAATGACGACCTGATCCACGGACAGATCCAGGTTCGCCATGCCTGCCGCGGGCACCTGGCCGAAAAGACTGCGACCGAGAAACTCGACATGACCGCGATACAACCGGGCCAGAGGCCAGTCCGGCCAGTAAGCCATCTCGGCATCGCTGAACTCAATCTCGGCATGAAAGTCACCCGGATCGAAATCTGCCGCCCGTTGCCCTGCACGCATGTGAAACAACAGGCTGCCACTGGCCTGGTCGACATTGACCAGGGCCTGATCCAGCCATTCCAGGGTCTGCGGAGGAATGATGCCGTGCGGGAGCCACGGGCGTGGGTCGCCCGTCTCGATTCGATCGACCTCGATCCCGAAGTCCAGAAAAGGCCGTTCATTTCCCAGGTAAATCCAGCCGTCGGCCATGGCATCGATCACCTCGTGCGCAATGGCCAGGTTGTCGAACTGGATACTGTCGGGCGCCAGTAGAAGGCGCCCCTCGATGCGGTCCAGGCTGACCGTCTGCCGGAGCAACCTTGGCCACTCCACACTTGCCGGCCCACGCGGCGTCACCGCCACTCGGTCACCATCAAGAGCAAACGTCGCATCCAACCCATCCACGCCGGGAACGGGATCGGTGGGCGAAAGCACCAGGCCATCGAGTCGGGCTTCCATTCGATGCAGCCCATCCCCGCGGCGATACACCGTCAGGACCTCGCTCAACTCGCCCGCAAGCCGCTCGGGCCACCATGGGAACAGCCCGGCACCAGGTGTGGCCAGGCGGTGCAACTGATCCAGGTCGAGATAATCAATACCAACCCCCCAGAGCCGGTCGCGCTGAGCCAGTGACAAGCCCGTAACCACACGATCGTCGCCAATGGTCAGTTCGATCAGTTCGGCATCGACCCTGCGTCCCTGGCGAACCATCTGCAGGGCACCGTTTACCGAATCACGCGAACCGCCACTGAAAGTGAAGTCGACATCGAGATGCGCACCATCCTGCGGCGTCCAGTCGAACCAGGCGGCCGCTTCAAGGAGCCGGTCCTCCAGTTCGAGTTCCGGCGGCAGGAACTGCCGGGCCGGACCGGCATCCAGTTCCAGTTCCGGCACCCCCAACCAGGCACTGACACTCCCCAGTCCCCCGTTCAGGTGCTCCGCTCGCAGGCGCAGTTCCAGCATCGAACGCTCGTCACCGGCCGGGTGCATACGTCCGACCAACGCCGTTCGACCAATGGCGCGTTCGAGCTCGGCCTCGGGCAATTGCCACTCGGTGGTCGGCAGGCGACGGGGTGCGACCCGCAACTGGACATCGCGCAACACCAGGTTGCCGGTCAGCACTCGCTCGGCCGGCATGCCCTCGCCCATGCCGAGCTGGCCACCTCCGGCCAGCCGCATCCCCCAGCGTCCATCCTCGTCCTCCACCAGCTCGATATCGAGGCCCAGCACGACGAGATTCAGCAGGTTCTGGTCCCGCTGGAACAACCCCGGCAGGTGCACCTCCAACTGGGCACTGTCAATTGTTGCCAATGGTTCATCGGACTTGCCAACGCGAACCGAATGCAGGGTGAACTGCGGAGTTAGACGCGGCCATTGCGCCTCCAGCCGGGCGATTCCGATCGGCATGCCGCTGTGCTCGCTGATCTGCGATTCCAGCCACGGACGGATCTGATCGACATGTGGCACTAGAGTTCTGCCCACACCAACCAGCACGGCCGTGAGGATGATCAGAACCGCACAAAGCGCCACCAGCGTCGTCGCCAGTCGCTGCAAACCGGTGCGAATCCAGCCACTTTGCTTGCGCATTCGACTCAAAGCAGGACCACGTCGAACTGTTCCTGACCGTATCCCTCTTCTGGCTGAAAGCAGATGCTGGTACCGAGTTGCTCGGTCAGCTCGGCGATGGTGCGGTTGTGTTCCTCAAGGATTCTCTCGACCACCGTCGGACAGGCCATGACCCTGAGCTCTCCGGTGTCGAACTGGCGCACCGCGCGCAGGATTTCGCGGAAGATCTCGGAGCAGACGGTATCCACGCTCTTGACACGGCCGGTGCCCTCGCAGTTCCGGCAAGGTTCGCACAGGCGATGCTCCAGGCTTTCGGTGGTGCGTTTACGGGTCATCTCAACCAGCCCCAGGGCGGAGATATCGGACACTGTGGTGCGCGCATGGTCGCGCGACAGCGCGCGCTGCAGCGTGCGCAGGACCTGGCGTTTGTGCTCTTCCTCGCTCATATCGATGAAATCGATGATGATGATGCCGCCCAGGTTGCGCAGGCGCAGCTGGCGGGCGATGGCCTGGGCGGCCTCGAGATTGGTCTTGTAGATGGTCTCCTCGAGATTGCGATGGCCCAGATAGGCGCCGGTATTGACGTCCACCGTGGTCATGGCCTCGGTCTGATCGATGGTCAGGTGGCCTCCGGACTTCAGCGGAGTCGTCCGGCTCAGGGCACGCTCGATCTCGTTCTCCACGCCATAAAGGTCGAACAGCGGACCGTCACCACCATAGTGCTCAATGCGCTCAACCCATTCGGGAAAGAAATCCTCGGCGAAACGTTTCGCACGGCGCCAGGTTTCCTCGTCGTCGATGCGTACCCGTTCGACCCCACCGTGCATCAGGTCACGCAACGATCGATACGGCAGGGCAAGATCCTCATACACGCACTGGCCCGGCTCAGCCCGCGCGGCCTGTTCCTCGATTCGCGGCCACAGCCGACGCAGGTAAGCGAGATCGCGTCCCAGGGCGTTTCCACCCACACCCTCGGCGTTGGTGCGGATGATGAATCCCGCGTCGCTGTCCTCGCCAACGAACTCACGCAGCCGATCGCGCAGTCGCTGGCGCTCTTCCTCGGCCTCGATGCGAATGGACACCCCCAGGCTGTCGACGCCCGGCAGGAGCACCAGGTAGCGCGAGGGAATGCTGAGCTGGGTGGTCAGGCGGGCACCCTTGGTGCCCAGTGGATCCTTGATCACCTGGACGAGGATCTTCTGGCCCTGGTGCAGTAACTCTGTGATCGGGGGCGTCGGCAGAGGATCACCGCTGTCGTTGAGCTCGGGCTGGCGCGGCACGATGTCAGCGGCGTGCAGAAACGCGGTGCGCTCAAGGCCGACATTGACGAAGGCGGCCTGCATGCCGGGCAGCACGCGCTCGACCCGGCCCATGTAGATATTGCCCACGTACCCGGCATCATTGATGCGCTCCAGGTAGAGTTCCTGCAGCTGGCCGTTCTCGACCACCGCGACCCGGCGTTCGGTCGGGGTGACATTGATCAGGATATCGTCGCTCAAGGCTCGCGCCTTCCCGGGCAGTTGCTCTCAAGGTGCAAGAATATCACCCCGCCGTGCACCGCACCGCCACCTTCTCAGCACAAGCGGGCGTGACGCAGCAGTTCGCCGGTCTCGAACAGCGGCAAACCGACTACTCCGGTATAGCTGCCATCGAGGCGACGCACCCAGACCCCGGCTGCCCCCTGGATGCCGTAGGCACCGGCCTTGTCCATTGGTTCGCCGGAGGCGATGTAGTCGCGAATCCATTCTGTTGGCAAACGGGCGAAGTCGACGAGCGTGGTGCTGAGTCGGGTCTCGACCCCGCCACCGGGATGCACCAGGGCCACGGCCGACAAAACTTCGTGGACCGTGCCCGACAGGCGCTCGAGCATCCCCCGTGCCCCTTCGGCATCAGCCGGCTTGCCCAGGCAGTCGCCTTGAAGAGCCACGGTGGTATCCGATCCCAGAACGAAACTGTCGCCGTACTCGCCTGCCACCGCCTGTGCCTTCTCCACGGCCAGGCGCAAGGTGTAATCGGCCGGTGTTTCCCCGGTGATCACCGACTCGTCGATATCGGCCGGCCGGACATCGAAATCGATGCCGAATACGCCGAGCAGTTCACGACGACGGGGAGAGGCGGAAGCGAGGATCAGGTTGCTCATTATCGGTGTTGCTGCCTTTTTCGGAGATCAGGTGGCGCGGGTTGCCGAAAAACGGAAAACGGAAATCGTAAAACGGGGGCAATCACAGTGGTCTCGTTCAATCAGTGCTGGCCAATGGCTGGTTACCTGCCATTGTCCAGCCCCGCCGGAATCGAAGCCGATGAGCCCGCCCCCGTTTTTGCATTTTTCGTTTCCCGATTCGCGTTCAGCCCCGATGATACGGATGCCCGCTCAAAATCGTCCAGGCGCGGTAAAGCTGCTCGGCGACGATGACGCGGACCAGCATGTGCGGGAGGGTGGCCGGGCCCAGTGACCAGCGCTCGCTGCAGGTGTCGAGCAGGCCACGATCCAGGCCGTCGGCGCCGCCGATGAAGAACCAGACCGGCCGGCCGTCGTGCTGCCAGTGATCGAGCCGTTTCGACAGCTTCTCGGTCGACCATGGACGCGCACCGATTTCCAGCGCAACCCGCAAGGCGCTGCCCGGCACCCTGGCCAGCAGGCGTTCGGCCTCCACGGCCGACTCGCGTCCGGCACCGGCCTTGCCGGCTACCGGCACTTCGATCAGTTCGAGATTCAGATGAGGCGGCATGCGGCGGGCATACTCATGCCAGCCGTCGGCGATCCAGCCGGGCATGCGTGTGCCGATGGCGGCGACGGCCAGGTCCACCGTGCAAGCCCCTGGCTGTCAGGCCTGTGCCGAACGAGTCGCCGGAGGCGCCGACCAGAGCTTTTCGAGGTTGTAGAAGGCGCGCGTCTGCGGCTGCATGACATGAACGACAACGTCGCACAGGTCAACCAGCACCCACTCGCTCTCGCCGGTGCCCTCGATACCGAACGGCTTGATGCCCGCAGCCTTGGCCCGCAGGACTACACGCTCGGCCGCGGCCTTGACCTGCCGTGACGAGGAACCGCTGCAGACAATCATGTAATCGGCGAATGTGCCGCGTTCGGTGAGATCGATGACCTGGATGTCCGAGGCCTTGGCGTCTTCGAGTGTGGCGACGGCGAGGTCGCGCACTTCACTCGGGGAAGGAGTCTGATTTTCAGTCAACTACGGTTACTGCTCTAGGGATACCCGCCGACCATTCTACCCGTTTGCGAGTGCGCGGTCATCATGCACGTGATTTATCGACCCGCATAGAGCCCGTGCTTGCGGATATAGGCCAGAACGGTGGCCGGCAGCAGGAACCGCGGATCACGACCCGCGGCCAGTTGCTTGCGGATGTCGGTCGAGGAAATGGCCAGCTGAGTAACATCCAGGTTGCGAACCCTGCCGGCGGACTCGTTCATCAGAGCACTCGTGGAACGGACGCGCCTGAGCCTGAGTTCTTCGGCAACCGCCTCGGGATAGCGCGGCCGGCTGCGCGGTCGCTTCATCACCACCAGGTGGGCCAGATCGAATAACTCGCGCCAGCGGTACCAGCCTTCCAGCTTGTTGGCCGCGTCCTGGCCCAGGCACAGAATGACCGGCACATTCCCTACCTCCCGGCGGATCGAAGCCAGGGTCTCGACCATGTAGGACGGGCCCTGACGCCGGACTTCGCGTTCGTCCACGGTCAGGTCCGGGTAGGGGGCCAGGGCGAGCTCCAGCATGGCGAGGCGGTGATAGGCCTCGGCCCCGGTGTGATCGCGATGCGGTGGCTGACCGGCCGGCAGCAGGCGAAAGTCGGTGACATCGAGCTTTTCGCTGACCTCGGCGGCGGCTCGCAAGTGGCCGTAGTGCACCGGATCAAAGGTGCCGCCGAATATGGCCGTCGCCTGTTTCATGCTGCGCACAGTTCGCTGCGATTGGTGGCGAGACCCACGCACAGACGCTCCAGCGCGACCCAGAACTCGCCTTGCCGGCTGGACTTGGACATGGCATCGAGATCAGCCAGCCGGGCCAGGGCCTGGCGCACGATGTCCGGTTGCAGTCGGCGGGCTGCTGCTGCCAGGGGCTGCTGGCGACTTTTCCACACACCCAACTCAGAAAATGCCCGGGCCGGCGGCATGTGCCGCACCAGTGCCTGGAATGCACCGATGTTCTGCAACTCGCGCGCCAGGGCGCCGACGACCATGGGCATGGGGGTGTCGGCTTCACGCAGGCCGCGGATGGATCGAACCGCCACACCGGGCTGACCAGCCAGCACCAGTTCAACGACGCGAAAGCTGTCGAAACGTGCACTGTCGGCGACCGCCTCGCGCACCTGATCCAGGCCGACCTGGCCACGACCGAACAACAGGGCAAGCCGCTCGATCTCCTGGGCGGCGGCCAGCAGATTGCCTTCCAGCCGTTCGGCCAGGAAAGCGGCGGCCGCGCGGTCGGCCTGGAGCCCACGCTGGGCCAGGCGACGACCGATCCAGTCAGGCAACTGATGCGGTTTGACCCGCCAGCAGGGCACGTAGACACCGGCACCGTCGAGGGCCTTCACCCAGGCGGTCTTCTCGCTGCCGAACTCCCAGTCATCGCATTTGACCAGCAACACATCGTCGCCGGCCTGCTCGACAAACTCACGCAATGCCGCACCACCTTCCCGCCCGGGCTTGCCCGTGGGCAGGCGAACCTCTACCAGGCGGCGGCTGGCAAACAGTGAACCGGTTTCGGTCGAGGCATTCAATTCACCCCAGTCGAAGCGGCCGTCGGTTTCGATGACGATCCGTTCGGCAATATCGGCCGCGCGAGCGGCGCGACGAACGGCATCGCAGGCTTCTTCGATCAGCAAGGGCTCCTGGCCGGCAACAAGGTAGACCGGATCCAGTCCCTGCTGCAGCCGTGCGGGCAGTTTCTCGGGGAACAGCTTCATGATTCGCCGACTGCCTCCAGCCGTCGCAGCAACCGCATGGTCATGGCACGCCGCAAATCGGCCTCGAGGAATTCCTGTTCGCGCTGGGCGGCCAGAATTTCCTGCTCGTCGAAACTGTAATCGCGTGTCAACTGCAACCACTCGCGCTCGATCAACACGTTGCCGTCGCCGTCTCGCAGCTCGAACTCGACATCGAACATGACAAGGAACTCGCGCACGCGGGCCTGGCCGGTAATGGTGAGGGGTTCGCGTCGCATGCGCTCGGCGAACACCTGCAGGGTCGCTGCCCGTTCATCGGGCTCGTTGACCAGCTCGACACCATTGGCTTCGAGATGACGGCCGAGTTCGCGAACGAAGGCCGAGCTATCGTCGGATACCTGCAGCCAGGTCCGATCCATCACCGCCGGCAAGCGTGCTTCACCGCGCAACTGGAACCCGCAAGCAACCAGCAGCAGGCAGGGAACGATCACGACCAGTGCACGCGGGGTCATTCAAGCAGCCACGATGTTGAGCAGCTTGTCGGGTACGTGGATCACCTTGCGCACCGTCTTGCCCTCGACGAAGCGCGAGACATTGGCATCCGCGAGCGCAGCGGCCTGCACACTGTCACGGTCGGCACCGGGAGCAACCTCGATGCGTCCGCGCACCTTGCCGTTGACCTGCACCACCAGGGTGACCGATGAGCGCACCAGCGCCGCCTCGTCGACTTCGGGCCAGCCGGCATCGAACACCGAACCATCGCAGCCGAGCTTGCGCCACAAGGCCTCCGACAAGTGCGGGGTGACCGGCGCAAGCAGTCGGACCACCGCCTCCCAGGCTTCCTGTACCAGCGCACGCTGGTTGTCGTCGGCCGGCTTGAAGCGCAGCAACTGGTTGCAGAACTCCATGATGGCGGCGATGGCGGTGTTGAAGGTGTAGCGCCGGCCCATGTCGTCGCCGACCTTGGCGATGGTCTCGTGCAACTGGCAGCGCAGGTTGGCCGCATCGCCCTCGAGCGGGCCGGGTCGGGCACCGGGCTGCACTCCATTTTCCACGTAGGCACCGACGGCCGACCAAATCCGCTTGATGAAGCGCCAACCGCCCTCGACGCCGGCATCCGACCATTCCAGCGACTGCTCGGGCGGTGCGGCGAACATGGAAAACAGGCGCACGGTATCGGCACCGTACTGGTCGACCAGCTCCTGCGGGTCGACGCCGTTGTTCTTGGACTTGGCCATCTTCTCGATGCCACCGGGCTCGACCGGCTCGCCGTCGGACTTGAGCGTGGCCGAATCGATGCCGCCCTTGCCGTCGCGCTTGACCTCGACGTCGGCCGGGTTGAACCACGCCAGTCGGCCCTGCTCGTCTTCCCGGTAGTAGGTTTCAGCCAGCACCATGCCCTGGGTAAGCAGGCGGGCGAACGGTTCGTCGACCTTCACCAGCCCCTCGTCGCGCATCAGCTTGGTCCAGAAACGCGCGTAGAGCAGGTGCAGGATGGCGTGCTCGATTCCGCCGATGTACTGATCGACCGGCATCCACTGGTCGGTTCGCTCGTCGACCATGGCCGAATCATTGTCGGCACAGGTGTAGCGAAGGAAGTACCAAGAGGAGTCGACGAAGGTGTCCATGGTGTCGGTCTCGCGCCTGGCCGCTGAACCGCACTTCGGGCAGGTCGTGTTGACGAACGCCTCACAGCGGTTGAGCGGATTGCCCGAGCCATCGGGCACCAGGTCCTCGGGCAGCCTGACCGGCAGGTCTTTTTCCGGCACCGGCACGTCGCCGCACGACGGGCAGTGAATGATCGGGATCGGGCAGCCCCAGTAGCGTTGCCGCGAAATACCCCAGTCGCGCAGGCGAAACTGGACCCGGGCACGGCCGGCTTCTTTCTTCTCCAGGTCGGCGACGATGGCATTGAAGCCGTCCCGGCAACTCAAGCCATCGTATGGCCCGGAATTGACCAGCTCGCCCTCCTTCGCGGCGTAATCGTCGTGCCACTGGCGATCGTCGTAGGCCTGCCCTTCGGGCCGGCTGATCACCTGGCGGATGGGCAGGTCGTACTTGAGCGCGAATTCAAAATCGCGTTCGTCGTGGCCGGGCACGGCCATGATGGCGCCCTCGCCGTAGCCCATGAGTACGTAGTTGGCCACCCACACCGGCAACTCGTCACCGGTGAGCGGATGGATGGCGGTCAGGCCGGTGTCCATGCCGCGTTTTTCCTGGGCGGCGATATCGGCTTCCGACACCCCGCCTTTCTGGCACTCGGCGATGAATTCGGCCAGCTCCGGGTTGCCGGACGCGGCCTGTTGCGCCAGCGGGTGTTCGGCGGCCACGGCCATGAAGGTCGCCCCCATGAGCGTGTCGGGTCGCGTGGTGAAGACCTTGATCGTGTCGCTGCCGCAGGCAAACGCGATTTCCGCGCCTTCGCTCCGGCCGATCCAGTTGGCCTGCATGGTGCGCACCCGCTCGGGCCAGCCGTCGAGATCGTCGAGACTGGACAGCAGTTCGTCTGCGTAATCGGTAATGCGCAGGTAATACATCGGGATTTCGCGCTTCTCGACCACCGCACCGGTGCGCCAGCCGCGACCGTCGACCACCTGCTCGTTGGCCAGCACGGTCTGGTCGACCGGGTCCCAATTGACCGTGCCGGTCTTCTTGTAGGCGACACCGCGCTCGAGCAGCTTGAGGAAGAACCACTGGTTCCAGCGGTAGTAGTCGGCATCGCAAGTCGCGATCTCGCGTTCCCAGTCGATGGCGAAGCCCAGCGCCTTGAGCTGGGTGCGCATGTGGTCGATGTTATTGCGCGTCCATTTCGCCGGCGGCACGCCATTGGCCATGGCCGCGTTTTCCGCCGGCAGGCCGAAGGCATCCCAGCCCATCGGCTGCAGCACGCGCCTGCCCCGCATGCGCTGGTAGCGCGAAATCACGTCGCTGATGGTGTAGTTGCGCATGTGGCCCATGTGCAACTTGCCCGAGGGATAGGGAAACATGCTCAGGCAGTAGAAACGTTCACCATCGCCGGATTCGGCGCGGTGAGTATCGTTGTCGTCCCAGTATTGCTGAATTTCCGGCTCCAGGCGGCCGGGGTTATATGTCTCTGACACGCTGTCAGTTCCGCTCATTTTTGTCAGGATGAAAAGAAAAATGCGCCACCCCGGACCGGCCGGAGCGGCGCCATGAATGTCGAGGGCGCCGACTCAGTACTCGTCGTTGTCCTCGTCGTCAGTCAGTCGTGCCCACGCAGCCTCGGCTTCTTTCCAGGCTTCCCGGGCACCTTCTCGCGCGTCCTCCCAGGCGTCACCGGTGAACTCGCCGGCATCTTCCCACGCCTTCTGGGCACGTTCACGGGCAAGAGCAGCAGCCTCGCGGGCTTCCTCCGCGGCATCTTGACTGCCTTCGCGAGTGGCTTCCCATGCTTCCTCGGAACGCTTGCGAGCTTCCTCGGCCAACTCGGTGGCACGCTGCCACATTCGTTCAGCGGCATCGGCCTCCTCGCCGTTCTCGATCCGGTCGCGAACGTCGTCACCGATATCTTCGGCCGAATCGACCGCCTCGTCGTAGGCATCAGTCGCTTCTTCCTGCGCTTCTTCCAGCGCCTCGGCCGCTTCATCGGGCAGCTGGGGCTCGTCGGGTTCGTCTCTCTGACAACCGGCCAGCGCCAGGGCCGCGGCCATCATGAGCATCAACAGGTATCGCATTGCCATCTCCTCGCTCTAAAGCCATTCTGCAAATGGACTGTTATCGTAACGCCAAATGGCCCTGCAGGCACCTGTCGCTGGAAGCGAAGCCAGGTTTGGCCTTGTGCAAGCCTGACCAGCCACCTGAGACTGGGCCTCAGTTTTGTGCCTTCAGCCACTTCCATATGGCACGCAGGCCCTGGCACTCGCCGCCGGCTGGCCGACCCGGGCGATCACCGAGGTTCCATGCGTAGATATCGAGGTGGTACCAGTCGATGCCGGGATCGACGAAATGGTCGAGAAACAGGGCCGCGGTCAGGCTGCCGCCCATCTTGCTGGTGCCGGTATTGGAAATATCGGCGATGGCAGGCTGGATCAGTTTGCGGTAGGGCTCGAACAGCGGCATGTGCCAGAGCGGATCCTCGGTTTCGAACGACAAATCCTGGATGGCACGGGCCGAATCGGTATCGCGGCCGTAAATCGGCGGCAGATCTTCACCCAATGCAATGCGGGCCGCCCCGGTGAGCGTGGCGAAATCGATGATGCGCTCGGCACCCTCTTCCGAGGCCAGCGTCAGGGCATCGGACAATACCACCCGGCCTTCGGCATCGGTGTTGCCGATCTCCACGGTGGTGCCCCGGCGCGTGCGAATGATGTCGGAAGGGCGATAGGCGTTGCCGGCAATGGCATTTTCCACTGCCGGAATATAGACACGCAGGTTGACCTTCAGACCCAGGCTCATGATCACCTTCGCCAGGCCGAGCACATGGGCCGCGCCGCCCATGTCCTTTTTCATCAACACCATCCCGGCACCCGGCTTGATGTTGAGGCCGCCGGAGTCGAAGATCACGCCCTTGCCGACCAGGGCCAGCGGCGGATCGGCCGGGTCGCCCCACTGCATGCGGATCAGGCAGGGTGGGCGGCTGGCCGCCTGGCCGACCACGTGAATGGCGGGAAACTCCTTCTCAAGACGTTCGCCGTCGATCTTCTCGAAGGCGGCGTTGTGGGTTTCTGCCATCCCCCTCGCCACTTCGGCCAAGTCGCCGGGACCAAGATCGATGGCCGGGGTGTTGACCAGGTCGCGCACCAGGCTGGATGCATCGACCAGGGCATGAATCTCTTTGGCTTCGGCCTCGGCCAATGCCAGACGTGCTTTCGGCGCCGAAATCTCCTTGTAGCGGTCGAACCGGTAACAACCCAGCCCCCAGCCGATGGCTGCACGCTGGCGTTCCTCATCGCTGAAATCCGTTTCCAGCCGGTACTCGCCTTGCGGCAGTAAGCCCGGCAGGTGCGCCAGCGCCCACAGGCGCTCCCCTTCCTCTCGCCCGGACAGTACACAGGCAATGCCGTCTTCGCCCGGCACCAGCAAATGAGCACCCGGTGCGGCATCGAACCCGGTGGCCTCGACCCAGCGGCGCTGGTTTTCCGGTGCCGATTTCAGCCAATCAGCCAGGGCACTGGCATCGAGCGAGTGAACAGGAATGGCGGACTCGGTGAATTCGCAGAACATGGGCTTTGGATGCGTTTTTGGGGACAGGCGTCAGGATAGCGCATGACGTAAGGAGAGAGGGGTAGAAGGAAGAAGGGAGAGGGTGGGGGCATAAGGCACGACGGCTTTCCCTCTCACCTCTACTCCTCTCTTCCTCTACCC
>SKXY01000215.1 GCA_007128175.1 Wenzhouxiangella sp.
ATCCTCAATTCGGTGATCGAGGCCCTGAAGCCGGATCTGCTATGGTTGGAGGTGAGATGGCAAAACCAATCCGCATACTGCTCCTGGTGATTGCATCGCTGGTCGTTCTGGCCGTGGCGGCGTTGCTGCTGGCCTGGTGGCTGGTCGATACCGAACGGGCCGGTGAGCATCTGGAGACCAGGTTTGCCGAGGCGCTGGATATGGAAGTTGATATTGGCAAGCCCCCGGTCCTGAACTTGTTTCAGGGTGCGAGCATCACGCTGGTTGACCCCGAACTGCGCAGGGAGGGCCAGGTGCTTTTTCGAGCTGACAGCGTGCGCGTGCGAATGGACATGTACAGTTTGCTGAGTGGCGACTTGCGTCCGATCGAGATCCACCTGCAGCAACCGGAGCTGTCGATCGAGCGGATCAGCCCGGGGGTATTCAATATCCAGCCTCCCGGTATCGAAGGGGCAGCGTTCGATGAAATGTCACTTCGCCGGGTGCAGTTCACCGACGCCCGGCTGAGTTTTCTGGATCGGGAATCCGAAATCGAGTGGCTGCTCGAGGATTGCGATATGGATCTTCGCGATCTCGGTCATGCCGGTGGCGAAATGCAGCAAGTGCTGGCTACGCTGGCTACCAAGGGGGATTTGCACTGCAACAAATTGAGTCAGGATCAGTTCACGGCTTTCGACCTGTCAATCGGGATCGAGGCCGATCAGGGGTTCTTTGAAGTGACCCCAGTTAGCGCAACCGTTTTCGAGGGCGCCCTGTCAGGACAGCTGACCGCCGATTTCTCGGTCAACTCGCCCGAGTTCAGCCTGGCCAGCCAGTTGTCGCAGTTCGATCTCGCCGCGTTCATGGCCATGCTGGAACCGGAATCGACCACCCCCGGCAAGATGGACCTGGATGTGGACCTCAATGCACACGGTGAAACCTGGCAGACCATTCGCAACAGCGCCGCAGGCACGGTCGTCCTGACCTCCGGGGAACTGATTCTCGAAGGATACGACCTGGATGAAGAACTGGATGACTACTCCGCCACCCAGCGCTTCAATCTGATCGATGTCGGCGCGGTGTTTCTCGCCGGCCCGGTGGGCCTGGTCGCCAGCCGGGGTTATGCCTTCACCGGCCTGCTCGAAGGCAGCGAGGGCAGCACCCGAATCGAGCAGATGGTGTCGCAGTGGCGTATCGACGACGGCGTGGCGCAGGCCAGCGACGTCGCTTTCCGCACCCCGAAAAACCGCCTGGCCCTGGCCGGCGCCCTGGACTTCAACGAATACCGTTTTGACGACATGCGCGTGGCCGTGGTCGACAGCGAAGGTTGCCCCATCGTCGAACAACGCATCACCGGCCCCTTCCGTGAACCGGAAGTCGAACAACCCAATTTCCTGGTCACCGTCGCCGGTCCCTTGCTCGACCTCGTCGACCGCGGTGTTCGGGCCATCACCGATGAAGACTGCGAAGCGTTCTACACCGGCTCGATTCAGCATCCTTGAGCCAGCGCCGCGAAAGGCTCGCGGCACTCCGGCAGATCATCAAGACTACCTGCATGGGTGAGAGTGGCCCATGCGCTGGCGTACGTCACCAAGGGTCAAGTCGCGGCAACGCAGGGTCAAGCGATGAGCACGCCGTGGGGCTATAGTCCGGACCAGTCATTGCAATCCGACAGGTCCCGATGAATCGTCCTACCCACTTTGACAAAAACGCGCTGATCGAATGCGGTCATGGCCGCCTGTTCGACGGTGACATGCGCCTGCCCGTTGACAAGATGCTGATGTTCGACCGCATCACTCATATCAGTGACCAGGGCGGCGCGCACGGCAAGGGAGAGGTCGTCGCCGAGCTGGATATCAGCCCGGACCTGTGGTTTTTCGATTGTCATTTCCGCGAAGACCCGGTTATGCCCGGCTGCCTGGGGCTGGACGCCCTGTGGCAACTGGTCGGCTTTTTCCTGGCCTGGAACGGTGGCCAGGGCCGCGGCCGCGCGCTGGGTGTGGGCGAGGTGAAGTTCTTCGGCCAGGTGCTGCCCGAAAACCGGCTGGTGCGCTACCGGCTCGATATCCGGCGCATGGTACGACGCGGTCTGGACATGGCCGTGGCCGACGGTCGGATGGAAGTCGATGATCGCGAGATCTACAGCGCTCGCAGCCTCAAGGTCTGCCTGTTCAAGTCCATGGATGCTTTCGAAGGAGCGGGCTCATGAGGCGCGTGGTCGTCACCGGCATGGGCATCGTCTCCAGCCTGGGCAATGACATCGACGCGGTCGATCAGTCCCTGCGCGAAGCCCGTTCGGGGCTGGGTTTCAGTGAGGAAGCACGTGACGCCGGCCTGCGCAGTCATGTCTGGGGCGGTATCGACGTGGACCTCGAGGCGCAGATTGATCGCAAGCTCAGACGTTTCATGTGCCCGGCCTCGGGCTACAGCTGGCTGGCCATGCGCGAAGCTATCGAACGGGCCGGACTGGATGAAGCGATGATCCGCAGCGATCGCACCGGTCTGGTGGCCGGTTCCGGGGGCACCTCCAGTGTCGAGTTGCTCGATGCCGTCGATACCCATCGCGCACGCGGCATTCGCAAGGTGGGGCCGTTCCGGGTGCCGCGCACCATGAGCAGCGCCATCAATGCTTCGCTGAGCACGGCCTTCGGTATTCGCGGAATCAACTACGGCATTACCTCGGCCTGTGCCACCAGCGCTCATGCCATCGGCCATGCCGCCGACCTGATTGCGCTCGACCGCCAGGACGTGATGTTCGCCGGCGGTGGCGAAGACCTGCACTGGAGCCTGAGCATGCTGTTCGATGCCATGGGTGCGCTGTCGACGCGCTACAACGAAAGTCCCGAGAAAGCTTCGCGCACCTACGATGCCGACCGCGACGGTTTCGTCATCTCCGGCGGTGGCGGCATGCTGGTGCTCGAAGCGCTGGAACATGCCGAACAACGCGGCGCACCGATCCTGGCCGAGCTGGTCGGATTCGGCGCCACCTCCGACGGGGCCGGCATGGTGCAGCCCAGCGGTGAAGGGGCCGAGCGCTGCATGAAAATGGCGCTCAAGAATGTGGATGAGCCGGTCGCCTATATCAATACCCACGGCACCAGCACGCCGGCCGGCGATGTCGTCGAACTGAAAGCCATCAGCGATGCGCTCGGCGACGGCATGCCGCCGCTGGGCTCGACCAAGCCGCTGACCGGTCATTCACTTGGGGCTGCCGGGGTGCACGAGGCGATTTATTGCCTGCTCATGCAGCAGGGCAGGTACATCACGCCCTCGGCCAATATCGATTGTCTCGACCCGGGGGCGGAAGGTTATCCCATCGTGCGCGAAGTAGTGCGCGATGCCGATCTGCCCGTGGTGATGAGCAACAGCTTCGGCTTCGGCGGCACCAATGCTTCGCTGGTCTTCAGGCGGGCCTGAGCGCGTCGGCACGGTAGTGCGCCGGTGACTGTCCCATCCAGCGCTTGAAGGCACGACTGAAGGCGCTGAGCTCGGAAAAACCCAGCCGCTGGGCCACATCGGTGAGCGTGTGTCGCGGGTCGTGCAGGTAGATCAGGGCCTGTTCCCGCCGCACCTGGTCGAGCAAGGCCGCAAAGCTCTGGTTTTCCTGCTTGAGGCGCTTGTACAGCGTCTGGCGGCTCATGTTCAACTGCGCGGCAATGACGGCAGCCCGGGCCCGGCCCGACTCCAATTGACGGGCAATCAACTCACCGACCTGCTGGCTGAAAGCCATCGACGGGCGCATGCGCGATTGCGCCAGTTGCCACAGCCTGGCAACCTGTGAAGCCGAAAGCTCCGGTCGCTCGTCTTCGAGTCGCTCGGCCGGAATCCCGGCTTCTCTGGCCAGTTCACGCAGCGAACCACCCGCCGACTGCAGGTAGCGCAGCATGACAACCATCAGTTCATTGGCGCTGCTCATTAAGCCTCTCCTGACAAAACGCCCGACCGTGGGCATCCTGCAAGGATACCAGCACGCG
>SKXY01000011.1 GCA_007128175.1 Wenzhouxiangella sp.
AATTGGTGCTTGGTGCTTGAGATTTCCTTATTTTTGGTGCCTGAAATTTCCCAACTTTGGCCTGAAGGCCTCGCCACCGCGTCGAACTGGAGCGGATCCTTTCAGGTATCGTTATACTGAGTGGTCAACGGCCAGATAACGACAGATACCGATGAATCCCAACTATCTCGACTTCGAGCAGCCCATTGCCGAACTGGAAGCCAAGATCCGTGAACTTCGCAACGTCGGATCGGACAACTCGCTCAACATCGAGGAAGAAATCCAGCGGCTGGAACAGAAGTGCCGCGACCGCACCCGTACGATTTTCGGCGAGCTGAGTGACTGGCAGATCTCGCAGCTTGCACGTCATCCGCAACGTCCCTACACGCTCGACTACATCCCCATGATTTCGGAGCGCTTCGAGGAGTTGCACGGTGATCGGCACTTCGCCGATGACCATGCCATTGTTGGCGGACCCGCCGTGATCGATGGCCGCCGTGTCATGCTGATCGGTCACCAGAAGGGACGCGACACCAAGGAAAAGGTCTACCGGAATTTCGGCATGCCGCGCCCCGAGGGTTATCGCAAGGCCCAGCGCCTGATGGAAATGGCCGAACGCTTTGGCATGCCCATTGTCACCTTCATTGATACCCCGGGCGCCTATCCCGGGGTCGGCGCCGAGGAGCGCGGCCAATCCGAGGCCATCGCCCGCAATCTCGCGGTCATGGCACGCTTGAAAGTCCCGATCATCTGCAACGTCATCGGCGAAGGCGGCTCGGGCGGCGCCCTGGCCATCGGAGTGGGTGACCGCACCAACATGCTGCAATACAGCATCTACTCGGTCATTTCGCCGGAAGGCTGTGCGTCCATCCTCTGGAAAAGTGCAGAGAAAGCCCCGGTCGCGGCGGAAGCGATGGGGCTGACCGCTCATCGCCTCAAGGAGCTCGGGTTGATTGACCAGGTGATCGCCGAACCACCCGGTGGTGCGCATCGCTCCGCCCACGAAGTGGCCGTCAAACTGCGGGAAACGATCTGCAATCAACTCGACCAGCTTTCGGACAAGTCCGTTGACACCCTTCTCGATGATCGCTATCGCCGCCTGATGGCTCTCGGCGCTTTCGAAAGCAGCTGACCAGGGCCGACGTGCCACCGCCATGCCGGAGCTGAACCCGTCCCCACGGAATTGGCCCGGCAACGGCCGCGTGATCATCGCATTCAGCGGTGGCGCGGATTCCCTCTGCCTGCTCCACCAGCTCCGAGCACAAGGCTGCGAGCGTCCGGTTACCTGTCTGCACATCGACCATGGCCTGGACAAGGGTAGCGGCGCGCGTGCCCGGGAGGCGATCCGGCTGACACGGGCAGCCGGAAGCGACTGTCATGTCGTCCCGGTCGAGGTGACGCAAGGGACAGGCCCGGAGGCAAGTGCCCGCCACGCCCGCTATGAGGCGATTGCCGAGTTCATGCAGACCGACGACGTGCTGCTTACCGCCCATCATGCCGACGACCAGGCCGAAACGGTGCTCATGCGTTTACTGAGGGGCTCCGGCCCCTCAGGCCTGGGCGGCATACCCCGCCAACGTCGCTTCGGGCCAGGATGGATCGTTCGCCCGTTGCTCGACTGGACGCGGACCGACATCGAGCATTTTATCCATGAACATGGACTGACCCCGGTATACGATCCCGCCAATGACAGTCCCGAAATCGACCGCAACTTTGTCGGTCAGCGTCTCATGCCGATCATTCGCGAGCGCTGGTCCGGGGCCGGGCGAGCCATCCTTAGGAGCGGTCGGCTGTGCGTGGGTGCCGCCGAAACGCTGGCAGAAGTAGCCGCGGAAGATCTCGATCGCCAGGGGATCAGCGCCAGCTGCATCAGTCTGGCCGGTACCGAGCGGTGGAATTCGTTCCGGCTTGGAGAGATGCTGCGTCACTGGTGCCACCGGCAGGAGCTACCTGCCCCACCCGGCCGCCGTATCGAAGCCTTCATCAAGCAAATTGAACAAGCCGCGACCGACCGGCAACCGACCCTGGCATGGCAGCACGGCATCATCCGCTTGTGGCGTGATCGCCTGTGGCTGCAGGCGTTGCCAGAACCGCCTCGGGAATGGGACCTGGAGTGGCGTCGTGGCCGGGCACTGGATCTGCCCGGCGATATCGGCCGCCTTGAACTATCGGGCGTCGAACACCCGCCAATCCCCCTGCAGGTGCGCTCGGGCCAGCCGGGTGAGGTGCTGCAGCCTGTCGGTCAGTCCCATCGTCGTCCCGTCACCAAGTTGATGGCCGAGAGCGATATCCCGCCCTGGCAACGCAACGCCTGGCCAAGAATCTACCTGGAAGGTCGCCTGGTGGGTGTTGGCGACGTCTGGCGCTCGGAGGAGTTTGAAGGCCGACTGAAAGCAGCGAACGCCCGATTGAGCTGGCTGACTTCGTTGCACCGGGGCTGGTAAAATCCCTCGCCATGGCAAAGCAAACCACCGACAAGCTTGAAAGCGCGGAATCAGCTGATTTCGAAGCGGCCCTGGGCGAACTGGAAAAGATCGTCGAGACCCTGGAGTCCGGTGAACTCTCACTGGCCGACTCCCTGGAGCGCTTCAAGCGCGGGGTCAGCCTCAGCAAGCGTTGTCACACACTGATCGACGAGGCACGACAATCCGTGGAAGTTCTGTCGGATCCGGAGAACGAAGACAGCGCCAGTTCAGACGAGTCGCTCGGCCGCTAATCGAGGCACCGCGGACAACCTTCGTTCAGCGCCGCTTCAGACGAGGCTGCTATCATCAGCAGCAAGCACGGATTCTGGCTGGAGGTTTGAAACCATGTCTGGACAAAGGTGGTCATTGGGCCTCGCACTGTTGTTGCTGGCCGTCCACGCTCACGGCCAGGTGTATCGCTGCGAGATCGACGACAGCATCGTGTTTTCCGATCAGCCCTGTGCCGAGGACTCCCAGGAATATCACTCCATCGGTCGCCTCAGCGTAATCGAACCGGCGGGCGACCTCGAACAGGTCGCTGAGCGCAATCAGGCGTTCATTCGCGATCAACGGGAACGCCAGGCCGCGCTGCGCCAGGCGCGAGCCGAACGATCCAGTCAGGCAGAAGCACAGCCGCAACAGACTCCGCCTGAGCAAGTGACGCAATTGATGTACTTGCCCTACCCGCATCACTCGGCTCCGCCGCGCTCCGGTCTTCGACCACCGCAATCTCCGCGGGATCCGGCGCCCGTTGGCCGGGAAGATCGGCCTTTTTCAGCTCTCAGTGGACCCTTCCCGGGCACTCGCCGCAGTGATAGCGAGCGACGGGGCGGCGGTCAGCGCGATCAGTAACCTTCAAGCACGTCCACGCCATCGGGCGGCTCGAAGGTGAACACCGCGGGATCGAGTTCCGGATTGCGCTGCAGCTCCCGGAGAACGATACGGGTGATCTGACCGAACTGATCGTGCAGTTCCAGCAGCTCCGGCATTCCCCCGGAGAAATGCATTTTCGCCAGCTCGAACTCGGCGTCTTCGGCCAGCGGCAGGAACTCAAGCACCTGGTCATCTCCCCCGGTCCGGACCTCGTAGAAACGGTCAAGCAGTTCCGGTCGCGTCAACACCAGCAACGGTGACTCGCCAGCCTCGGGTTGGTCGCGCACCGTGACTTGGTCCAGTGACTCGTCGTAGTGCCACAGCTTCTCTCCATCGGCCACCATCTGCTGGGGAAACGGTTCTGAGTAATCCCAGCGGAACAGGTCGGGACGAGCGAAATACAGGCTGCCATACACTTCCTCGACGATCCGGCCGCTATCGTCGATGGTCACCTGTTCGAACTCCCCCGAAAGGGTCTCCAGGTCCGCCGCAAATGCGTCGAGCTGGGCCCTGGCATCAGCCCATGCGGACGAAGCGAACACGAGCATGGTCGTGGCTACGATCACTGTTCTGAACATTTGGATAAGTACTCCGGAGTTGGGCAGGCTTGTCGATAGCCTGTCAGGTCTATGCTGAACGGTCGCTGACCGGCTCAGTCGCGCGGCGGGGCCGGCGCCAGCACTTCGCGCTGACCATTGTGCTCGGGGGCGCTGACCACGCCCTGGGATTCCATTTCCTCGATCAGGCGCGCGGCGCGGTTGTAGCCGATCCGCAGCTGCCGCTGGACGCTGGAAATCGACGCCCGCCGGCTTTCCAGAACATAGGCAACCGCCTTGTCGTAGAGTTCATCCTCGGAGTCGGAGCTGCCGCCCTCGGGCAGACCGGTCACGCCGATCTGCTGACCATCGACGGTAGTCTGAGTCTCGGCAAGCACGTCCTCGAGATAGTCCGGCGGGCCCTGCTGCTTGAGCGACTCGACCACCGCATGAACCTCGTGATCATCAACGAAGGCGCCGTGGATACGCTCGGGCAGCCCCGATCCCGGCGGAAGGTAGAGCATATCGCCATGACCGAGCAGTTGCTCGGCACCCTGCTGATCGAGAATGGTGCGGGAATCGACCCTCGATGAGACCTGGAAGGCCATGCGCGTGGGAATATTGGCCTTGATCAGGCCGGTGATCACGTCCACCGAAGGGCGCTGTGTCGCCAGGATCAGATGAATGCCCGAAGCACGTGCCTTCTGCGCCAGCCGCGCGATCAATTGTTCGATCTTCTTTCCGACGATCATCATCATGTCGGCGAATTCGTCGACCACCACGACGATGTAAGGCAGTTTCTCCAGCGTCGGCGGTTCCTCGCCTTCGGCCAGTTGTGACGGATCGACCAACGGGTCCGGTATCGGCTTGCCCTTGTCGGCTGCCTCCTTGACCTTGCGGTTGTAGCCGGCCAGGTTGCGAACCCCCAGTGAGGCCATCAAACGGTAGCGACGCTCCATTTCCGCCACGCACCAGCGCAGCGCGTTCGCCGCCTCGTTCATGTCGGTGACAACGGGGGTCAGCAGGTGCTGGATTCCTTCGTAGACCGATAGCTCCAGCATTTTCGGATCAACCATGATCAACCGAACCTGCTCCGGCGTGGCCTTGTACAGGAAACTGAGAATCATGGCGTTGATCGCCACCGACTTGCCAGAGCCGGTGGTGCCGGCCACCAGCAGATGCGGCATGCGGGCAACATCAGCCACCATGGGCTTGCCCGCGATGCTCTTGCCCAACCCCAGGGTCAATGGCGATGAGGCCTTGGTGTAGGCATCGGAAGCCAGGATCTCGCGCAAGTAGACGACCTCGCGATTCTGGTTCGGGATCTCCAGGCCAATCACGCTCTTGCCAGGAATGACATCGACTACCCGCACCGAGATCACGCTCAGGCCACGCGCCAGATCCTTGGCCAGGTTGGAAATCTGGGCACCCTTCACGCCCGGTGCCGGCTGCAGTTCGAAACGGGTAATCACCGGTCCGGGATGCACTGCGACCACCTCCACCTCGACCCCGAAATCGGCCAGCTTGAGTTCCACCTGCCGGCTCATCGCCTTCAGGTCTTCCTCAGAGTAGCCGGCTCGCTGGGCTGGCGCCTGGTCTAGCAGATCAAGCGGCGGCAGTTCGCCGGCAGCCAGGTTCTTGAACAGTGGCTGCTGCTTCGCCTCGCGTTTCTGCGTACGTGGCGGCTCGGGCTCGACCCGCGGCTCAATGCGCACTTCCTTGCGAGTCTTTCGCTTGTCCTGATCGCGTTTACGAACCACTTCCCGCTCGGCGCGGGCCCGCCGGCCGGCAAACCAGTCGCGTCCACGCACCACCATGGCCGCCATCCAGGTGGCCGCCTGAATCGCCAACCGCCCGGTCCGATCGACCAGGCGAAGCCAGGAGAGCCCGGTAAACAGGGTGATGCCGGCGAGGAACAGGGTCAGGCTAAACAAGACCGAACCGGTCAATCCCATGGCACTGACCATCGGCGCGGAAAGCACCTCGCCGATGACACCGCCGGGTTGCGCCAGGCTGCCGCGCGTCTGCATGGCCAGCAACAGGCAACCGGTTACCACTGCCATCAGCAAACCCAGCGCACGCATCCCCCACTCGGCCAGGCCGGCCGGTTCGGTCCGTTCCTTGAGAATCCGCACACCGACCAGTCCCACCAGAACGGGGGCCACGTAGGCCATGTAGCCGAACAGGAACAGGAACAGGTCTGACATCCAGGCACCAAAGGTGCCACCGAGATTGCGCACCTGGTCGTGGGCGGCGTCACGCGACCACCCCGGGTCTCCGGGATGGTGACTGAGCAGCGTGAGCAACAGATAGACGGCGATAACCAGAATCAGCAGAAAGGCCGCCTCGGCCAGCCGACGCCCCATCGCCGGATTCGACCCCGACTTGCTCTCCGCCTTTTTCCCGCGCGCGCTCACTCCAGATAATTCCTATCAGGTTGTTCCTGCAACTAGCTGATTATACTTACTTCAGGGCCGGGTGCACGATCTCGCCGGAACGCACATTGACGCCTCGCGACAAGGCCTGACGCTGCTCCCAGTCGGGCCTGGCCATCTGCTGAACATACGGCAGGATGGCCGCGGACAGCGCCTGGCTGGATGTTCTGGGAACCGCGCCCGGCATGTTGGTCACGCAGAAATGGGTGACGCCATCGACCTGGTAAGTCGGATCCTTGTAGGTGGTCGGTTTCGTGGTCTCGACACAACCGCCCTGATCGACGGAAATATCGACCACGACACTGCCCTCGTTCATCGATGAGATCATGTCTCGCGTCACCACGTGCGGCGCCCGCGCGCCGGTCACCAGTACTGCGCCGATCACCATGTCGGCACGGGCAACGAATTCGCCCACGGTTTCGACATAGGGATACAGGGCGGTGACGTTCGGACCGATTGCCATCATCTCGGCCAGGCGATCCTGACGCTTGTCGAACACCGTCACCCGTGCACCGGCGGCGGCGGCAAGCCGTGCTGAGTTACCTCCGGCAGCACCGGCACCGAGCACCACGACATGGCCGCGATCAGCCGACGGCAGACCACCCAGCAAAATGCCACGTCCGCCCTGGGGCTGGTGCAGCAGATGGGTGCCGACCTGAACGCCGATCCGGCCGGCAATATTGCTCATGGGCGCCAGCAGGGGCAAAGAGCCGTCCGCTTCCTCGACGGTCTCGAATGCGACCCCGGTCAGGCCGATATCGAGCAGGCGCTCGGTAAGTTTCGGCTCGGCCGCCAGGTGCAGGTAGCAGAACAGCAGGTGATCGGAGCGCAGGTGGTCGAGATCACCGTCGATCGGTTCCTTGACCTTGACCACCAGCTCGGCCGCCCCGTACAACGCGGCGGCATCCGGTTGAATTCCCACGCCGACGGCCTTGAAGTCGTCGTCGGAAAAACCACTCTTCTCGCCCGCTCCCGATTCGATAAAGACCTCGTGGCCAGCCCGCACCAGGTCGCCACAGGCGGCCGGCACCAGGGCGACACGCCCCTCCAGGGTCTTGATCTCGCGGGGAATTCCGATACGCATGCTTGAGACTCCTTGAAAAAACGCTACTGCAACAAAAGACGAATGCCGGCGCGTTCGGCGTTGTTTCCTGCGCCGTCCGGCTACCGGCCTGATTGAAAAACCTTGTCGGGCGACCCTGGCTCATGCGAACGCACCACGGCTGCGGCCAATACGTAACGTGATGACACCCCGCCATCCCGAACAGCCGGGTACACTAGCGCACTGGCCCGAAACCCTCAAAATTCTGGAGAAAATTATACATGTCAGACCCGAGACATTTCCGGCTTCTGATCCTCGGATCCGGCCCGGCTGGCTACACGGCTGCCATTTACGCCGCACGCGCCAATCTCAAACCCGCCGTCATCACCGGTATCGAGCAGGGCGGCCAGCTCATGACTACCACCGATGTCGAGAACTGGCCGGGTGATTATCCCGACCTGCAGGGGCCGGCCCTGATGCAGCGCATGGGCCAGCATGCCGAGGCATTTGACACCGAAATGGTGTTCGACCACATCCATACCACCGATCTGGGTAGCCGCCCGTTCCGGCTGGAGGGCGACAGCGGCGTCTACACCTGTGATGCACTGATCATCGCCACCGGGGCCTCGGCGCGATACCTCGGACTGGAGTCAGAGGAAGCCTTCAAGGGCCGGGGCGTTTCGGCCTGCGCGACCTGCGACGGGTTCTTTTACCGTGACAAGCCCGTGGCCGTCATCGGCGGCGGCAACACGGCGGTCGAAGAGGCGCTTTACTTGTCGAATATCGCCAGCAAGGTCACCCTGGTACACCGCCGCGACGAACTACGCGCCGAAAAGATCTTGCAAGACCGCCTGTTCGAACGCGAAGCCGAGGGCAAGGTCGAGATCCAGTGGGACCATGTGCTCGACGAAGTCCTCGGCGACGATGACGGCGTCACCGGCATGCGCATCCGGCATGTCGACAGCGGCGATACGCTGGATTTCGACCTCGACGCCGTGTTCATCGCCATCGGCCATGATCCAAACACCCAGATATTCGCCGATCAACTGGACATGACCGACGGCTACATTCACATCCGTTCCGGCCAGGACGGAATGGCCACTGCCACCAGCGTGCCGGGCGTGTTTGCCGCCGGCGACGTGGCCGACCATGTCTACCGCCAGGCGGTGACCTCGGCTGGTTTCGGCTGCATGGCCGCACTCGATGCCGAAAAATTCCTTGACGATCTCGGGAGCTGACCCCCCTGCTCCGCTCGAGCGCTTCAGCGATATCCGGCAGGCGGAATGGAACGGACTGGCCCGGACGACCGGGCCGTTCGTCGACTGGCGCTTTCTGTCCAGCCTGGAAGACGCCGACTGTATTGGCCACGCCGGCGGCTGGACGCCCTGCCTGCCGCTGATTCGAGACGACCGGGGGCTGCGCGCTGCCGCGCCGGCCTTTCTCAAAGCCCATTCCCACGGCGAGTTCGTGTTCGACTGGGCCTGGGCCCACGCATCCCAGTCCGCCGGGATGCCCTGGTATCCCAAGCTGCTTTTGGCCGCACCGTTCAGCCCGGTTCCGGGGCCGCGACTTCTGGGTGCGGAGTCCGACCCCGCGTCCGCCCGTGCCCTGGTCGATCGGATCGAGGGACTGGTTCACGAACGCGCCCTGTCCTCGGCCGGGGTCAACTTCTGCGATGCAAGCGACACTGCCATCCTGCGCGAGGCCGGCTGGCTGGAGCGCTTCGACTGGCAGTTCCACTGGCACAACCCGGGTTACCGCGACTTCGATGACTTTCTCGATCAGCTCAAGCGCAAGCCGCGCAAGAACATCCGTGCCGAACGCCGCCGGGTGCACGAGGATGGCTGGCGTTTCGAGTGGAAGAACGGCACCGAGATGGACGACGCCGACTTCGACCTCGCCGACCACTGCTACCAGACCACGTTTGCCCTGTACGGCAACCTGCCGATGCTCAACCGACGTTTTTTCGAGTTGTGCGCCAAACGTTTCGGCGAACAATTCCTGCTGTGCATCGCCAGCCGTAACGAAGAGCGCCTGGCGTGCGCGATCTTCTGGCGTGACGAAACCCGCCTGTACGGTCGCTACTGGGGCAGCCTGCTGGAAACGAAGGATGTCCACTTCGAAACCTGCTATTACCAAGGCATCGACTACTGCATTCGCCACGGATTGCAGTGGTTCGAGCCCGGCGCCCAGGGCGAGCACAAGATTCGGCGCGGTTTCCTGCCGCAGAAAACGCGATCGTTTCATTTCATCCGGCATGCCGGGCTGCGCCGGGCCATTGGCGACTGGCTGCGGCGTGAAGCCGGCGCACTGCAGGAATACCGCCGCCACCTCGACACGCTCGATCCGTTTGCGCGATGAACCGCATTCCCATTCCACAGCTGGGTGAGTCGCCCGACAGCCCGTTTCCCGATCCGGGCGAATGTGTTCACCCCGAGGGTCTGCTGGCCTGGGGCGGCGACCTGCATCCCCAGCGTCTGCTGAATGCTTACCGTCAGGGCATATTCCCCTGGTACGAGATCGATTCCCCCATCCTGTGGTGGTCACCTGAACCGCGCGCCGTTATGATTCCCGGCCACATGCACATTTCGCGTCGCCTTGCCCGTACCCTGCGCCAGGGCCGCTTCGAGGCGAGAACGGATGCCGACTTCGACGAGGTCATCCGCGCCTGTGCCGAAACCCGGCCCGGGCAGGACGGCACCTGGATCACCCCGCACATGCAGGGGGCGTACCGGCGGCTGCACCGGCTCGGCCATGCCCACAGCATCGAGGTGCTGATGGACGGCGAGCTGGTCGGCGGGCTCTACGGAGTCGCCATCGGTCGCATCTTCTTCGCCGAATCGAAGTTTCATCGCCGCCGGGATGCCTCCAAGATCGCGCTGGCGGTGCTGTTGCGGGCCCTGGAAACCTGGGGATACCTGTTCGCCGATTGCCAGATATGGAATCCGCACCTGGAACGACTGGGTGTCAGACTGCTTTCCGGCGATCACTTCCGGGAGATGCTGGCGATCGGTGTCGACCAGCCCCAGCTGGAAGCGGCCTGGCGGAATGGACTCGACGGCGTCAATCTCGCCGACTGGTAGTCGACAGCATCTTCAGCAACTCGCCATCAGCCTCGCGCATCCCGCGCTTGTCCTGCGCCAGCTCGACGGTTGCACGGGCCAGGGCGTCGAACAGTGCGCTGCGCGAGGTGTCGAGCAAATCGTGCACTGCCCCGTGCAACCGGCGACAGGCGGCAAGGTCGGCCCGCTCGAACGGCCCGGTCAAAGCCTGCGTGGCCGGCATTTCGGCCAGCGACGCCAGTGTGCCTTTCTGCAGGTCGGCCAGCATGTGCCGGGCATCGTCTTCGTCGACTCCGGCCTGGACGGCCAGTTCGCGGGCAAGCGAATTGATCACGACGAGAAAATTGCTCGCCGCCACCGTGGCGGCATGCCAGGCCGCCTTGTCGGTCGGGGCAAAGGTCACGAATCGCCCTCCGCCGCTTTCGAACACCGGGGCCAGCGCTTGCAGTGCAGATGAACTCCCTTCGGCCACGCACCAGGTGCCGCCGAAATGCGTTGCCGCCCATTCGGGATCGGAAAAGGCACGCAGGGGATGAACGGCCGCGCGGCACTCGCCCAGCGGCGACAATACTGAGGAGGAAACCGACCCGGACAGGTGGAAAACCAGCGCCGGCCCGGTGGATAACCGGCCGGCCAGCCCTTCGGCCGCTTCGGCCAGCTGACCGTCCGGCAGCCCCAGCATCAGCCAGTCGTCGGCAAGGCTTGCCTCCAGTGACTCGGCGGGTTCGCCGGCACCGATTAACTCCACTGCCTCGGCAGCACTTGCCAGTGACTGGTTGACCACCTGGCCGACCCTGACGGCACTTGAGGCATGCAACACTCTGACAATTGAACGTGCTGCGCGACCACAGCCAATGATGTGGAGCCGTGGCGCGGTCACGGGCGGTCCGCGTTCCGGTCGAGCAACTCGGCATCCAGGTCCGGAGGCAGTTCCGGCACTTGGCCACCGGCCTGTTCGAGATAGGCATCGAGTCGTTCTAGGCCGTTGTCGTACTCGCGTCCGACCAGCCCCGGCAGCATCAGACCCACGTAGCGCCCGACCAGGTCCAGCGTTCCGAACTGCATGGAGAGCCCCCAGTGGACCCGGTAACCGATACCGTCGGATTCAATCAGAAACCAGCCCTCGGCATCGTTGTCCCCGAACTCCAGGTCATATTCCACGCGCCGGGGCGATTCGACCGCCGTGATCCACATCCGGCTGGCACCGGCATCGGCGCCCTCGCGCCATGCCAGGGTGGCGCCCACGCCGGAGGCCGGCCCCTCCAGCCGATACGAATCCGGCGAAGCACCTTCCAGCCAGGGGCTCCACTGAACGAAATGACGCAGATCGGACAAGACCTCGTACAACAGTTCTGGTGGGTGATCAAAGGCCCGGTCGCGCTCGACCGTAACCGAGGCCGGCAGCATGAAACCAATGATCACCAGCACCACGACCAGGGCCAGCAATACCGCAAACAGTCTTCGCACCATGACACCTACCCTACCCGGTCAATTGTGTGATACGGAATACTCCCTTTCCAGGATCGGCAGTTCAATGCCAGCGATCGCGACCGTCCCGGGTATCCCGTGGATGTCGCTCGTCGGGGAACTCCCAGTCCCAGTTGCCGGAGTCCGGATCCGGCAGGCCCTCACTTTCAGGTTCTTCGTCCTCCCACTCGTAGCGCTTGAGCGGAGGCAGGTCCCAGCGCCGAAAAACAAATGCCATGATCACGCCCATGGCCATGCCGGTGGCATGCAGCTCCCAGCTCATGCCCCGCTCCACCGGCAGCACGCCCCATAACATGGATCCATAGAAGAACCAGATCATCAGTGAGACACCAACCGAACGCAGGTCGCGTCGCAGGATACCGGAGACGAACACGAAAGCCAGCATGCCATAGACCAGGCCGCTGGCACCGATGTGTATGTTGGGGCGGGCAAACAACCAGGCCAGTGCCGCAGAGCCGATATAGATCATTGGCAACGCCCGCACCGACGAGTTCGGATATAGAAACAACATGGTGACCCCGCCGACGAACAGTGGAATGCTGTTGGAAGCGATATGCGAAAGGTTGCCATGCAGCAGCGGTGTGGTTAACAGCCCGAGCAAGCCGGCACCGTCACGCGGGCGCAGGCCGAAGCGACTCAGGTCGACCCCGGTTAACTGCTCGAACAGGAACACGATCCAGATGACCACCACCATGATGGCCGACAGCTTGATCGCGAGGATAAAATTGGCCCGGGCCCGCTTTGATGCCGTATAGGCGGGATCCGGCGTACGCAGATCCATTATTGCTCCCGTGCCGAGGCGAGACCGGCTTCAATGATGCCATGAACGCGCCGACGCAATTCACCAACCTGGTCGACTTTCATCGCTTCCGTCGGAATCGGTTCGTGGAAATGAATTCTCACTCGGCCAGGCCGCAACCGCAGGGTATCGGCCGGCAGGATGTCGCGGGTGCCACTGACCGTGACCGGCAGTACCGGCAGGCCCTGGTCGATTGCCACCCGAAACGCGCCCTTCTTGAACGGCAGGAGTTCGCCGCTGCGGCTGCGCGTGCCTTCGGGGAAGAACATCAAGCCAGTACCCGGCTTGAGTCGCTCGACGGCACGGTTGATCGCGGCACGCGCCTGCTCGGGATCGGAGCGATCAATGAAGATATGGCCGATCGCGCGGCATCCGGCCGCCACGAACGGAATGCGACCGACCTCGGCCTTGGCAATCCAGCGCAGGTCCAGGCCGCTGTAGCCATAGACCACAGGGATATCGAGCTGGCTCTGATGATTGGCCACAACCACGTAGGACTGGTCGGGTTCGACCCGCTCCAGCCCCTCGATATCCACCCTGACCGGAACCAGTCGCGTCAGCATCCGTCCCCAGTTCACGGCCACGTACAGGTTGGCCAGTCGTGCAGAGACCAGAATGGCCAGGGGAACAGCGATGAGAGCGCTGACCAGCGTGACCATTGCCGCCAGCGGCACGTAGACCAGCCACATCCAGAGTGGGTAGATACGCAACCAGATGGGCGAAGATGAACTCATGGATTTGTATCCTACACAACTGCCGCGGGCAGCGGATGACTCCGGCTTCGAAACCGGCAGCCCAATGATGCCACTCCTGCGGTAATGAAAAAGGGGCGTCATTTGACGCCCCTGTAATGCCGTCATGGCTTTGGACGGTTTCAAGCGGCCTTGGCCTTGCCCTTCTGCTCGCCCTCGAGCAAGCGACCCGAACCGATCTCGATCTTGCGCGGCTTCATCCGCTCGGGCAACTCACGCACCATGTCGATGTGCAGCAGACCGTTTTCCAGGCTGGCGCCGTCGACCTTGACGTGATCGGCGAGCTGGAAGCGGCGCTCGAACGAACGCGTGGCAATGCCACGATAAAGGAATTCGCGATCATCGTTACTGTCACGATCCTCGTTCTTGCTGCCCGAGATGATCAGCGTGTTCTGTTCGCTGGTGATATCGAGTTCATCTTCGCTGAAGCCGGCGACCGCCATGGTGATACGGTAGCGGTCTTCACCGAGTGATTCGACGTTGTAGGGCGGATAGCCGTTGCTGTCGACGCGCGAGGCGTTGGTCAGCATGTCAGCCAGGCGATCAAAGCCAATCGCCGTCCGATACAGGGGAGAGAGATCAAACGTGTTCATAA
>SKXY01000050.1 GCA_007128175.1 Wenzhouxiangella sp.
CGCGAGAAGCTGATCAAGATGGAAGAGGCGCTGCACGAGCGCGTCATCGGCCAGGACGAGGCCGTCAAGGCGGTGGCCGATGCCATTCGTCGCTCGCGCGCCGGCCTGGCCGATCCCAACCGGCCCAACGGCTCGTTCCTGTTTCTCGGACCCACCGGCGTGGGCAAGACCGAGCTGTGCAAGTCGCTGGCCAATTTCCTGTTCGACACCGAGGACGCCATGGTGCGCATCGACATGTCGGAGTTCATGGAAAAGCACGCTGTTGCCCGCCTGATTGGCGCGCCGCCGGGCTATGTCGGCTACGAGGAGGGCGGTTATCTCACCGAAACGGTGCGCCGTCGGCCCTACTCGGTGATCCTGCTCGACGAGGTCGAAAAGGCCCATCCGGAAGTGTTTAACATCCTGTTGCAGGTGCTCGACGACGGCCGCTTGACTGACGGCCATGGTCGTACCGTGGACTTCCGCAACACCGTGATCGTCATGACCTCCAATCTCGGCTCTGACCGCATCCAGGAACTGGCCGGGCAGGGCTACGAAACGATGAAGGACGCCGTGATGGACGTGGTGGGCACGCATTTCCGCCCCGAGTTCATCAATCGCGTCGACGAGATCGTCGTCTTCCATCCGCTCGATCGCCAGCAGATCCGACAGATTGCCGCGATCCAGATCGAAGGACTGAGGAACCGCCTTGCGAACCGCGAGATGGCATTGGACATCTCCGACCAGGCCCTGGATCTGCTCGGCAACGTCGGCTTCGATCCGGTCTACGGCGCCCGGCCGCTCAAGCGAGCCATCCAGCAGAAGCTGGAAAATGCCTTGGCGAGCAAGATCCTGGCAGGCGAATTCGCCCCCGGCGACACCATTTCAGTGGAGGCCAGTGAAGGGGAGCTCGTGTTTGCTCGCCAGGCCGGTGCGGAAAGCGTGGCAGCGAGCTGAGCACGAAGATCCTGCAACCTGTCGCCCCGGACTTGATCCGGGGCCTCGCACGCGGGGGAATCTGCACGGCAGCCCATCCTTGTTCGACACCGTGCCGGGGCCACCGTGCGGGGTCCCGGATATCGCCTGCGGCGACTCCGGGACGACGGGACTGTTTCATGTACCATCCAGACCATGGCCGAAACTGACTACACCCAACCCATCCGCTACGTCGAGCCCGTCTTCCGCCCGCCCAGCGAGGCGCACTCGCTGATCCTGCCGGTGACCGACGGCTGCTCGTGGAACAAGTGCACCTACTGCGAGATGTACACCGCCCCGCAGAAGAAATTCCGCGCGCGCGACGAGGGCGAGGTGCTGGAGATGATTCGAAAAAGCGGCGAGATGTTCGGCGATCGTGTTCGGCGCGTGTTTCTGGCCGACGGCGATGCGCTGATTCTGCCCACCCACCGCCTATTGCGCATCCTGGAAGCGATCAATGAACACATGCCGCATGTCGAGCGTGTGTCCAGCTACTGCCTGCCGCGCAACCTCAAGCGCAAATCCGTGGCCGATCTCACGCAACTGCGTGAGGCGGGATTACAAATGGCCTATATCGGCGCCGAGTCGGGTGACGATGAAGTGCTGCAAAAGGTCAACAAGGGGGAAACCTTCGACTCAACCCGCTCGGCCCTCGACAAGCTCGGCGAGGCCGGCATCAGCCGCTCGGTGATGATTCTCAACGGGCTGGGCGGCGAGGTGCTGTCACGTCAGCATGCCGAAAACTCCGCCCGGCTGGCCAACGCCACCCAACCCGAATTCCTGGCCACGCTGGTGGTCAGCTTTCCGCAGGGTGAGACGCGTTTCCGGGAAAACTTTCCGGAATGGGAGCCGCTGGACCAGATCGGGCTGTTTCGGGAAATGCGCCGTTTTATCGAAGCGCTGGAGCTTGAACAGACCGTGTTTCGCTCCGACCACGCCTCCAACTGGCTGGTGCTCAAGGGCACGCTAAACGCCGACAAGTCGCGCCTGCTCGAACAACTCGAATTGGCGATACGGCAGCCGGAGCGGGTCGCGTTGCGCCCGGAGTGGGCCAGGGGGCTCTAAGAAACTCTGCGCGGAGACGGGAGGGCCCGGCCGGGTCCTTATGGAGCAGTGTGATACAGCGAACTGCCCACTTTCAGTGAGTCAAGCTTGGCGCTGTAGAGGCGTTCGTGCCGTGGGGCGTTGGCCAGCTCCAGTGCCTTTTCCATGGCTTGCTGTGCCCCGGCGCGATCGCCCTGCTTGTGTCGGACGATCGATATTCCCCAGTATGCCTCGTGCATGTGGGGCAGTTGCTCCACCATGGCCTCATAGATTTCCAGTGCGCGACGTAGGTGGCCCTGTTCGGTCAGTTCGCGTGCCAGCATCAGGCGCGGGTAGGGGTTGTGGTCGGGCAGACGGGCCAGTCGAGCGTATACCGCGTCCGCATCATCATGGCGCCCCTGGCTCTCCAGCAGTGCATGCAGATTGTGCAGCAGGTTGACGTCATCGGGATGCCGTCCGAGGGCATGCAGGAATAGCGCTTCGGCCGTTCGGGCATCCCCGGCGCGGCGATGGATGACTGCCAGCAGATTGAGCACCGAAGCGTTGTGCGGATCGATGACATAGGCTCTTTCGGCAAACCAGAACGAACGTTCCAGTTCGCCCTCCACCAGTGTTTCGGCTGCCACGTTGCGATAGTACATGGCCAGGAATTCCTCATTGGAAACCTGACGCGAGGGCATGCGTTCCCGGCTCGGAAAATAATCGATGATGGCACGCTGCCGCGGCCCGACCGAGCGGTCTTTCTTCCCTTCGGTAACCGGGGGATAGATCCGGGCCCGCACGTGATCGCTGACCAGTATGAGATCACTTTGTTGTTCGAATGTGGGCGGGGTGCGCATGAGTTGAAAGTCGTGCTCAAGTCCGAGGTGGCGGGTAAACGCGGCGGTCACGATTGCCAGCGACATGCAGTTGCCCTGCTGGTCCTGGAGTGCCTGCGATGCGGTCAGCGTCTGTCCCCAGTAGTCGAAGCTCGACAGGTAGCCGTCGATAAAAAGGGCGAGTTGCCAGTACAAGTCGGAGTCGTCGTCATGTTCGGAAAGAAACGCGTCCAGGGCCTCGATCTGTTGTCCGGACAGCGCAAAGATGTCCTGAACTTCGGGTACATCCTGGGGTTGACCGAACATGGCCCGGTTCAGCTCCGGCTGCGGAGTCGGTTCGGGGTCGAATGACGAGGGTGACGTAGCACAGCCCGCTGCCAGCAACATCGAAAGGCAGAGGGCCAGGGCATGGATTGATCGATGGCGCATGATTCCGGACTCGCCACGGCATGGACTGTTTTCGAGTCTAGTCCTGGCGGGGCGGCCACGCAAGGTGGGACGGCCACGCAAGGTGGGACGATTTGTTGATGCTATTCTCTGCATGTCAGGAATTTCCGTTCGTTTTCGATTGATGAAGCATCTGGTTGTAGTTGCCCATGACCCGTCCCCCAACACGCGCGCCATGGTCGGGGCCGTAATTGACGGTGCCGAAGATGAGGCGATCGAGCAGGTAAGGGTTCGTCACGTGCGGCCGCTCGAGGCCGACGCGAGTGATGTGCTGGCGGCCGACGCGGTAATCTTCGGCACCACTGAAAACCTCGGCTACATGAGCGGCGCACTCAAGGACTTCTTCGACCGCTGCTTTTATGATCTGCTCGACAAGACCGATGCCATGCCCTACGCGGTCTTCATCCGGGCAGGAAAGGACGGCACCGGTACCCGCCGGGCGATCGAGAGCATCTGTACCGGACTCAACTGGAAACCGGTGCAGGACCCACTGATCTGTCGCGGCGAGTGGGATGATGCTTTTCTCGACCAGTGCCGAGAACTCGGCATGGCCATGGCCGCCGGCCTGGAATCAGAAATCTTCTGATCGACATCAGGGGGCGTGTTTCGTTTTTTCGTTTGTTCGACGGTGTGGCTGTATGCTTTCCCGGAAACCGGAAACCGGAAACCGGAAACCG
>SKXY01000025.1 GCA_007128175.1 Wenzhouxiangella sp.
AGGCCGCCGAGCATAAGCAATCCCGCAAGGCCAAGCATGAACCAGAAGCTGCTTCTTTCAGCCAAGCGCGGCGGCACTTCGAAGGCCAGAAACGCGGTCTGGTTCGGCCAATCTCCGTCCAGGTAGCGTGCCTGCACCTGCAGTCGGTAGCTGCCCGGAGCCAGTGATTCGAAGGCCAGTTCGGTCTGATCGCCTATGAAATTCCATGCCGCCTGTTCGCCCAGCCGATAGCGAAACTGCACTGTTTCTTTGCCGCGCAGGGCCGTGGCGCTCAGACGTGTTCTCAGCAGGCGCCGTTCCGGGGACAGCGAGAGAGAGGTGCCGGGGATGTGATCTACGGGTGTGATGACCGCTGCCAGCTCATGGTGTGCCGACGTTACACGGCTCGGATCGATGACCACGACACCATGCTGGTTTGGAAACCAGATTCGCCCGTCGGCGGTTCGCGTCCCGGCCTGGTGGATGCCGCCGTTGCCCTCGTTGCCGGGCATGCCGTCACGAGTATCAAACTTGCTTGCGGTCAGTTCCGTAACCCGACCCTCAAAGAACTCCAGGAGGTGGTCTAGGCCTACGAAATATATGCCGTTGTTGGTGTTGACCCAGAGCCGCCTGTAGTCGTCTTCGATCATTCGGTGGACACTGTGGTGGGGTAGGCCTTCGGCAGTCGAAATGCAGCGTTCGACGTCCCGGTCTGGATCCAGCAGGCACATGCCCCGGTCTTCCAGGCCGACCAGAACACGTTGGTCGGGCAATACATGCAGACTGCGGACGGCGTTGCTGGCGAGGCCGTTTTCGGTAGTTGCAAGGGCCTCGATCGGGTGCTCTGGTGAAGAAATCAGTGCCATAAGGAGACCGCTGTCGGCCGTTCCGAGAAGCAGCCGCTCGTCGTCAAGCGCCACTGCGGTACGCACAAAGGCGGTCGTTAGTGGCTGATCGCTCCATTGGCCGTTCGGTGCGCGTCGGAACAGTCCGTGTCCCGCGCCTTTCCAGATGGCGCTGGTGTGATCGCGCAGCAGCATTCGCACTTCATGGTACGGCGGTGACGGCCGGCCAGCGCAGGTGCCGTCAGGCTGCAGTCTGCACAGTCCGTTCCCGCCGAGAAGTATCTCATCGCCATCGACCAGGGCGCTCAGCGGGTAGAGCCATATCAGCCGAGTCCATGAGTTTTTTTCGGGTTCGTGATGATAGAGGGCGGACTGGTTGCCGATCAGCAGGCCGTCGCCGTGTTCGGCAACCAGGTAAGTGTTGGGATCCTCGATACAGTCACCGCTTCGGCAGGCAGTTTGCATCACCGGTTCGGTCAATCTTTTCAGGCCGTAGTGTTCGGTGGCGAGCCATATTTGCCCGTAGCGGTCAACCTGGAAATCATTGATCGGCGATTTGCCAGAATGAATCAGTTCGCCGTCCCGATACAGCCGTGTGCCCTGGTTGACCCACAGGCGTTTCTGGTCATCTGTGCGGCTCATCACGAAATGATGGAAATCGTGCGGGGCCGATTCAATCGGTTCGACGCTCTGGTCGCTGATTCGCATCAGACGGCCAAATGGAGGCGGGCCATCCATTGTCGCCAGCCATCCCTCCGGCGTCCAGGCAAGCGACCTGTGATCCCACTGGGGGCGCGCAAATGTAATGGTCTCCACACGATCCGTAGCATGTAAATCAAGCACATGCAGGCTATCCCGGGTCAATATGCCCAATTGGCCGTGGAGGGAGGTGGCCAGAGCGATTGCCGGCGAGGCCAGCTGGTCTGTGACGATGCGCGTACGATTTTCGGCTGGTTGAAACTCAAACACGCCCGGGCCATCCGTCGCGAGGATCAGCCGTTGGCCGGTCGGGTCGGGATGGATGAGTTCCAGGCCGGCAAAGGCTATGGCCTTCCGTGTCCCGGTGCCTGGCTCCCAACGCATTAGCCGTTCTTCGTCTACGTACCAGAGGCCGCCTTCGTCGACGTGGAGATTCTCCCTTGTAACCTGGCCTATGGGGTGGTAGCCGGCGTCATCGAAGCTGCCGAATGCGCCGTTTTCGAAGCGGACGATGACCTGTCCGCCCGCTTTTCCGACTCGACTGACGCGGTTGGAGGGCAGAGCGGGATCCGATTCCACATTGAAGTGAGTAAAGGTGAAGCCATCGAAGCGAGCGAGGCCGTCATGGGTGCCGACCCACAATCGGCCTTCCGGGCCGAGCGTCAGTGAATTGACGGTGTCGACCGGCAGGCCGTCGGCGGCCGTCCATTCACCGGAGACAATGTGGCTGGCGAGCGTCGCTCCAGTGGATTCCGTTAACCACAGCATTCCGCAGGCGAGTGCAAGTGCGAGGATTGGTCCAGGCACGGAGAATGGGCGCAGCATCTTGTTTTTTCGACTGAAGCAGCAATGAAATCCGGAGGTGTACATTAGAATCGCCCAATTTGAGACGCAATGGAAAGCATTTGCGACGCCTGGGTAAGCATACTGTATCGGTGCTGGTTAGAATTGATTTCCATCAAGGGGGGGTAGTGCCCGCATGCGGTCTTGGCACTGCCTCAAAACCAGTCGAATAAAAGAGGACAGCCCATGAGTCGCAGGAAAGGGGGGGTCTTGAATCCCGCTATGCGTTCAGTCGTTAATCCTGAGCGGATGAAAATACCCTCTGGAGTCGGAAATCTTCTGAAAACCGTGATTCTGGCGGTTGGCGCGTTGTTGGCGGCCAGCCAGGCGGCAGCGCAGCTTTCAGTTACGCCGATCACGTGGGATGTGGTTGGGCTCGATCACAATCGGCCACTGACCAGCGGTCCGGAGTTGTTTCCGGTGGGTGCGCGGGTTTGCAGTGATTCGGGCACCAGCAATGCGGAGGTCGAGTTCCTCTGGGAGGAGGGCAATCCTTATATCGACACTCGGCCGGGCTCCCTGACCAACTTGCAAACTGGCTCGCTAGGTGCCGGTGAGTGTTTCGATGCCTATTTCGAGATTCAGCTTACCCGCTCGGCGAATGCTTTCGGCGAGTCTCGTCGTTACCGGATCGAAGCAACCGATGACGACACGTCAACCACCGCTATCAGCCCGACACCCCGCGCGATCTATGTCGAACGGCTGGTGTCGCAGAATCGAAATTCGACAGAGCTGATTCGCTGGGGGCAGGAGGCTGACGAGTCCGACTGGGTCACCCTGGGTGCCGGCGGCGGTTTGAACCTGGCGGTAGGAGAAACCTATTTCATCGAGCTGACGACCCAGACGGCGACGGCGTACGAGCAGTTGCAATCTTTCCTGACCCTGTCGAACACCATTTTTCAGGTCAAGTCGGTCGAAACCACCTACGGCGTATTGACGGCCCCGCCGTCACGGGTCCCGGTACCGAATCCGCGCCTCTACGCGGATGGTTGTTTGTGGGAGCCGGATCTCGACAGCCCGAACTACAATTCCTGCCTGGCGACGGGCAAGGCCGGTGGCGTGGTGGTGACCACCTATGAAATTGATATCATCGCCGGGGGTGGTGATTCGGTCGGGCTGCTGGCTCTGATCTATGACGTCTCCGGCGGCAGTTTCCACTACAACACGGATTTCAGCAAGTCACCCGGCGAGATCATCGTCAATGATCCGGCCGATGCCGGCTTCTCGAAGCGCTTCATCCCGTCGACGATCGGTGCCGATGGCACCGCCACCCTGCGGTTTACCATCACCAATCCCAATCCGTTCATGGTCGGGGGTTATCGATTTACCGACGCGCTGCCCGGCAACATGGAGGTGGCCGATCCGGCCAATGCGAGCAGCAGTTGCGGTGGGACGCTGAGTGCGGCCCCGGGCAGCGGTGAAATCGATTTCGAAGGCGGCACCATTGGCGCCAATTCGACCTGTACTATCCTGGTCTCCGTCACGGTGCCGTTCGATTCAGGGGCAGCCTATCCGATCGAGCTTGATAACACCGCCGATCTGTTCGTGGGCGACGCCGAGGAC
>SKXY01000234.1 GCA_007128175.1 Wenzhouxiangella sp.
ATCAGGACCATGCACAACTGCGACGCGCCGGAGACAGGAGAGTGCAGATCACTTCACGCGACCCCGAACTGCTCATGACTGCCGACAGGCAATGGTCAGGATCATTTAAACCGGTTAAATTCTCTCGCTCCGACGAAGGAGAATTCGACAGACACGTCATCTTTACACTCACCGACGCAGCCCAGCACATGGAATACTGGTATGTTGACCTTACAGGTCCTGATGGTAAAGTGCTTGAGTTTGGGCCTTTCCATGCCGACCAGGGAACGGTGCTAGGCGAGGAAGTGCTTCAGCAAAGCCGTCCCGGACGATACCACGCACGCATGCACGGACTCTCCAAAGAAGGCCTCGAGTTTGAACGTGAAGCAGAAGTCGATATCCATCCCCTCGATGTACAAGACAACCACGTGTTCAGGTTTAGTATGATGTATGACTTCGGCCGGTCAGAAACACCTGCAGGATATCAGACCTACCTCGTTGAAAACGTTGCACCCATGGTGCCAAACAACGCAACCGTCGTAGTACACGGCCATACCGATATCACCGGTAACCCCGACTACAACCATAATCTCTCCCTGCAAAGGGCAAGGGACGCCCGAACTGTTATTCAGGGAGCTTTGGATGTGCTTGGTGTAAGAGGCGTGTATTTCGAAGTACATGGCTATGGCGGAATGCCCGAGCTGTCGCCATTCCCAAATGAATTCCCGGAAGAAGCGGCTTACAACCGCGCAGTTGTCATCGACATCATTCCCTAATTGAATTCCCAGACATATGCTGTGTTTCTTTCTTTGCTATCTTTGCAGAAAGAACACAGCATATGTCATATACGGCACTTTCCGACCTGCTACCCCTTGATAATTGGTTGCCTCCGACCAACCAGGGCCTCCTGATCATTGCTGGCCCCTGCAGCGTCGAAAGCCGCCAACAGCTCAATGCGACAGCGCAAGCAATCGCTGCAGGAAAACAAGCACAAGTGCTACGCGCAGGCGTGTGGAAACCGCGCTCAAAACCCGGACAGTTCGAAGGAATAGGCGAAGAAGCACTGCCATGGATCAAGGAAGCAGCTAAGGAAAACGGACTGCTCACCGCCGTGGAAGTCGCAAAACCTAAACATGTTGAACTGTGCCTCAAACACCAGATCGACATGCTGTGGCTGGGTGCACGTACCAGCGTAAACCCATTTATGGTGCAGGACATTGCCGACAGCCTTAAGGGAGCCGACATCGATATTATGGTAAAAAACCCCGTCTGCCCCGACTTGCACCTGTGGATAGGCGCAATCCAACGTATAGCGCAAGCAGGGGTCAGAAAAATCATCGCCGTGCACAGGGGCTTTCACATCAACAAAATAAGCAAATACCGCAATGTCCCCCTCTGGAGCATTCCGCTGCAGCTGAAAACAGAAATCCCAAACCTGCCCGTGATCTGCGATCCAAGTCATATCGCCGGAAATAGGGAACTCATCTCCGAAGTAGCCGAACACGCACTAGCCCTCAACATGAATGGCCTTATGATGGAAGTGCACCACAAACCCGAACAGGCTCTCACAGACCCATTGCAGCAAATCACCCCGCTAATGATGACAAAAATCCTTGCTGAGCTCCAAAACGCCAACATGCAAGAACCTTTGAAAAAAATTAAAGCCATTAGGAGCCTCATCGACGAAAGCGACTACCAAATGCTTGAAACACTTGCCGAGCGCATGACACTGGCAAAAGACATAGGAAAACTGAAAAAAATGACAAAAACCGGCGTGCTGCAAGCCGATAGGCTGAACGACATCATCGCCGACAGGCTCAACAGGGCAGAACAACTCGGCCTTAGCAAATCATTCGTTAACGATATAATGCAACTGATACACGAAGAGTCAGTCGCCATACAATCAAAATGAACAACAAAAAAAAACTTACCAACATATCATCGCTCGGAGAATTTGGGCTTATCGACAGGCTAACAGGCCCCATCAAAATCCGTAACAAGGAAACGGTAAAAGGCGTCGGCGACGATGCCGCCGTGATCGACAATGGCCACCACATGAGCATCATCACCAAAGACCTGCTTGTAGAAGGCGTTCACTTCGACATGGTTTATACACCATTAAAGCACCTGGGTTATAAGGCGGTGGTCGTGAACCTTTCGGATGTGTATGCCATGAATGCGCAACCGCTGCAAGTGATCGTCGGGCTGGCCGTGTCAGCACGCTACAGCCTTGAAGCCCTCGAAGAATTGTATGCCGGAATGCTGCTGGCCTGCGAAAAGTATAAGGTCGACCTCGTCGGTGGCGACACCACGGCCAGCCCCACAGGCATGACGCTAAGCATCACGGCGGTTGGGAAAGCAAAGAAAGATAGCATCGTGTATCGAAGCGGCGCCAAGCCCGGCGATATCCTCTGCGTTAGCGGAAACCTCGGCGCCGCATACTGCGGACTGCTCGTGCTGCAGCGTGAAAAACAAACCTTCAAGGCAAACCCCAACATGCAACCAGGCCTCAACGACCATGCATACATCCTCGAACGACAACTGAAACCCGAAGCCCGCAAAGACATCATCGAAATGCTCCAAAAAGCCGCTGTAAAACCCACCGCAATGATCGACATCTCCGACGGACTCGCATCCGAAGTGTTGCACATCTGCAAACAGTCGATGACCGGCGCCACCATCTTCGAAGAAAAAATACCCGTCGACCGCCGCATGGCACAAACCGCCCACGAATTCAACATCGACCCCACCACCTGCGCCCTCAGCGGCGGCGAAGACTACGAACTGCTATTCGCTGTGAGCCAGGATGACTACAAAAAGATTGAAGCCAATGAAGATATTCACCCTGTAGGCTACATCACCGAGGCCTCACTGGGAAGCCACCTGCTAACAAGCTCCGGCCAACAGGTAAAACTTACCGCCCAAGGCTGGGATGCGCTGCGGTGATTAGCTGATTAGCTAATTAGCTGATGTGATGATTAGCTGATGTGATGATTTAAAAAAACACGTAAAACGCCCATGACAAAAAAGCGGAAGAAGTATTATACCGTATGGCGCGGCAATGAAACCGGGGTATTCGACAATTGGAAAGACTGCAGCAAGGCCGTGGAGGGCTATAAGGGTGCCATTTACAAGTCGTTTCCGGAGGAGGGCCTTGCCTGGGATGCCTTTGAGGGCAACTACGCTGATTATGTTGGCCACGACAAGAAAGAAAAACCACATCTGTCAGCTGAAGCGTTAAAGGCAGCCGGTAAACCGATCATGGACTCCATATCTGTTGATGCTGCCTGCAACAGCAAAACCGGGCTGATGGAATACCGCGGGGTGGACACCAAAAGCGGGGCTGAGTTTTTCAGGATGGGACCTTTCGAGGAGGGTTCCAACAACATAGGGGAGTTCCTGGCCATTGTCCACGCCCTGTCGTGGTGTCAAAAACACAACTTCGGCTGGCCGGTTTACACCGACTCGAACACCGCCCTTGCTTGGGTGCGTAACAAGAAAGCCCGCACGAAGGTAACACCTACGACAAAAAACAGGCGCTTGTTCGAGCTGCTTCACCGCGCCGAACAGTGGCTGCAGAACAACACGCCCTCCAACAAGCTCCTGAAATGGAACACCGAAGCCTGGGGCGAGATCCCCGCCGACTTCGGCCGCAAATGAAAATGTGTAGATGTGTAAATGTGCAAATGTGCAAATGTGCAGATGTGTAAATGTGCAGATGTGTAAATGTGCAGATGTGTAAATGTGCAGATGTGTAAATGTGCAAATGTGTAAATGTGCAGATGTGTAAATGCGTAGATATCACATCATCACATCATCACATCATCACATCATCACATCATCACATCATCACATCAACTAATCATCACATCATCACATCATCACATCATCACATTAACTAATCATCACATCAACTAATCATCACATCATCACATCATCACATCATC
>SKXY01000203.1 GCA_007128175.1 Wenzhouxiangella sp.
ACGACATGGGCGACCAGTTCGTTGGACCAGGCGATGGCCCCATGTGCGATTTCGTTGACCACCGCGCCCGACTCGTCGACCAACAGGCGATCGGCCAGCGGCCGCACTTTCAGCGAGCAGCGATCGACGATCATGTACTCCAGCTCGATGCCGAAGCCGGTGAATGCACGAAGGTGCGGCTGCGGCGTTACCGGTTCGATGGTAGGCACGATGACATCCTATCCGAGCTTGCGTGCGGTGACGCGCTTGAGAAACACGCCCATGATCTCGCGGTAGAGCGCCTTGCCCAGCACGTCATCCTCGCAGCCCCCGTCAATCGACGGGTTGTCGTTGACCTCGATCACCATCACCCGGCCATCGACTTCCTTGAGATCGACACCATAAAGGCCGTTACCGATCAGCGCTGCGGCCTTGAGTGCGGTATCGACCACGGCTGACGGGGCTTCGTCCACCGCCAGCGTATCGGCCATGCCCTCCCGCACACGTTTGCCCTGTCGGTGGATGATCTGCCAATGGCCCCGTGCCATGTAGTAGCGGCAAACGTACAGGGCACGACCGTCAAGCACACCGACCCGCCAGTCAAAGGCGGTGGGCAGGTACTCCTGCGCAACTACCATGTCCGAGTCGGCCAGCAGTTCGCTCACCGCCGTGGCCAGGGCTTCGCGACTGTCGATGCGATTCACGCCGATTGAGAACGCACTGTCGGGCTGCTTGAGCACCACCGGCAGTCCAAGTACGGCCTCGATGTCACCGACGTTATCTCGATGAACCAGCAGGGTTTTGGGTGTCGCCACACCATGGCGTTGCAGCAGCTCGGCCAGGTAGACCTTGTTGGTGCACTTGAGGATGGAATCCGGGTCATCGATCACCACCAGTCCCTCGGCCACGGCCCGGCGGGCAAACCGGTAGGTGTGGTGATTGACCGCCGTGGTCTCGCGGATGAACAGGGCATCGAACTCGGCCAGTCGACCGATTTCATCGGGGCCGATGAAATCGACATGAAAGCCGATCTCCTCGCCGGCTTTTCGAAATCCGGCCAGTGCCCGCTTGTCCGATGGTGAACTTTCCTCCTCCGGGTTGACCAGGATGGCCAGGTCGAAGCGACTCTGGTTGCCCCGTCGCGGCGACGAGCGCGGTCGTTGACCGGAAAAGTAGCGCTCGGCCGATTCGGTGACGAACTCCATGTGCGTCGCTGGGATGTCGCTGAAGGCGATGGGTGCCACCCGCTTGAGCGCCCAGCCGTCCCGTCCACGCTGGAAGCGGGCCTGCAGCAGGGGCGCAGGGAACTGGTTAAACAGCGCACGCGCCAGGCTGTCGTAGCGCCGGGCCAGGTTGCGCCCGAAATAGACACTCAGGGTGAACTGGTCGGAATGCAGCGGCTTGAGGCTGCGATCGATCAGTCGCCCAAGCTCGGCACTGGTCAGGCGAACGACATTCTGTGCCCGGAAATCGAGCATGGTCGAGACCGCCGGCAGCGGCTTGTGGCCGCGCGCCGCTGCCAGCAGGGATACGTAATACCCATTCGACTGGTAGCCGTAGCTGCGGCACAGATTGAACACCCGTGTGGCGCGACTCTCCGCCCAGGCCGGATTGGTCAGGTAGTCGCGGGCGCTGATGCGCTCGACGCCGCTGATACTCAGCGGCCAGTCCTCGGGACGCGAAACGACGATCAGTTGGCGCACGGGCGAATTACCAGCAGGTTGGCGTCATAAGTGAATGCGCCAAGCAGGATGGCAGCGATCACGCGATCAATATGCACGGCATAGATCTGACCACCTCTCGGATTGGGATGCATGGGGTCGGCGACCATGATCATCCGACTGCCGCGTTCGTACCCACTGAGCACCACGAAATGGCCGACCGGTTCACCGCGGATGTCGTCATCCTCATCGTTGTCTCCCCACTCGCGCATGCTGCGGTAGAGATAGGTGGCACTGAGTCCCGTCAGCACCGGTAGCCCGCGACCAAGCAAGCGCCGCAAGAGGCCGCGATTGAGATCATCCAGACGGATTCTGCCTCCAGCAGCCAGGAATTCCAGATAGCCCTCGGTCGCCGTGGTGAGCTTGGGTCTTCGCTTGGACTGTTCCTGTGCTGCAAGCTTGGCGGCCAGGTCAATGCCGGGGGTGTCGAACCAGGTTGGATCGAACACCTCCAGATTCCAACTGTGAATGGTGGCCCGGTAACCACGGGCCAGTGCATGATTGGCCAGAAACACATCAAGGGTGCCCCCATCATCGAGACGCTGAATCTCCTCGATGACCGAACTCAATTCGATGACATCGCCAAAGTGACGGTAGACTGCATGCAGGCAGGTTGGACCGCAGGTGGATGTGTCCGGCTGAGCCTCGATGGCCAGTGCGGTGGGAGTTGGACCGTTCATGGCGTGCAGCACCTCGTGTGCCACGGTATAGAACGGATTATGAACCCGGGTGAGGGATTAAGCCACCCCGAACAGCGGCTGATGTAAACCGAACCTCGTTACCCGGGAGACAAATCCGCTACACTGCCCCACTGTTTCGCTTTCAAGCATCCCGATGACCCCGGAACACAAGGAATTGTTTGCCGACGAGCCCGTCGAGCATATCCAGCGCGACGGCGTGGACTATGCCCTGCTCGGTACTGCCCATGTCTCGCGCACCAGTGCCGAGGCCGTCCAGCGGCTTCTCGAAAGCGGCCATTACGATGCCGTCGCCATCGAACTATGTGCCTCGCGCTACCAAAGCCTGACCGAACGCGACGCCTGGCGCGACATGAACCTGTTTTCGATTATTCGCGAAGGCAAGGCCGGGATGATGATGGCCTCGCTGGCGCTGTCGGCCTACCAGAAACGAATAGCCGAACAGTTCGGCATCGAGCCAGGTGCCGAGATGAAGGCCGCCATAGAAGCCGCCCGCAAGGCCGGCCTGCCGGTTCAGCTCATCGATCGCGAGATCGGTATTACCCTCAGAAGAGCATCCAGGCGGATGTCGCTGTGGAAGCGCTGGCTGATGATCAACGGCCTGATCGTGTCGATGTTCACGCGCCAGGAAATCCCCGAGGAGGACATCGAACGGCTCAAGCAGGGTGACCTGCTCACCGAGACGTTCAGTGAATTCTCCGACACTTCACCCGAACTTTACGAATCCCTGATCGCCGAACGCGACGAGTACATGGCCGCCCGCCTGCGCCAGGAGAATGCCGATCACGCCGGGCGCAAGGTGCTGGCCGTACTCGGCGCCGGACACCTGGCCGGCACGGCCAACGCGCTCGATGCGAAAACCGACCCGGCGGACACCGTGGAGCGGCTTAACGCGATGCCGCCGCCGTCGAAGTTTCTCAAGGCCCTGCCGTGGTTCATCCTGGTCGCGGTGCTGACCGGCTTCGGAATCGGCTTTTACCGCTCGCCGGAGCTTGGCTGGGCGCTGGTAGCGACCTGGGTGGTGATCAACGGGACTCTGTCGGCACTCGGCGCCCTGATCGCGCGCGGTCACCCCCTGACCGTTCTGAGCGCACTGGTCGCCGCCCCGTTGACTTCGCTCAACCCCACCATCGGCGCCGGCATGGTGACCGGCGCGGTCGAGGCCACGCTGCGCAAGCCGAAAATGTCCGACTTCGAGGCCCTGCGTGATGACGTGGTCCGACTTTCCGGCTGGTGGAAGAATCGAGTCTCGCGTGTGCTGCTGGTGTTCTTCCTGTCCAATCTGGGGTCGGCAGCCGGCACCTGGATCGCAGGCTTCCGCATGGTTCAACAACTGATGTGAAGCGGATTGCCGGGCGCGTCAGGCCGTTTCGGCGGCCTTGACGGCCTGATCAGCGTTTTCATCGAGCCGCAGGATCTTGAAGTCGAAATACGCATACAGGATGCTGATGATCGGCACCAGCAGCAGGAAGAAGGCGAACGGCGCGTAAGCCAGCGGACTGACCCCCAGCACGCCGAACATGAAC
>SKXY01000244.1 GCA_007128175.1 Wenzhouxiangella sp.
CCCTGTGGGGCTGATCGGAATCCGGTCAGGCCGGAATGCCTGGCTACAAGGCGTCGTCGCCCTCTTCGCCAGTACGGATGCGCACCGCGCGTTCGACATCGGTAACGAAGATCTTGCCGTCGCCAATGCGGCCGGAAGAGGCCGTCTCGACGATGGTTTCGACCACGCGCTCGGCATCGTCGTCGGGTACGGCGATTTCCAGCTTCAGCTTCGGCAGGAAATCGACCACGTATTCGGCGCCGCGATAAAGTTCCGTGTGCCCTTTCTGGCGGCCGAAGCCCTTGACCTCGGTCACCGTCATGCCGGTCACGCCGACCTCACCGAGCGCATCGCGCACGTCGTCGAGCTTGAAGGGTTTGATGATGGCGGTGATCAGCTTCATGGCGTTTTCGAAGTGTCTTTCTTTCCAGATGGCAGATTACCGCAGAATCCTCCTCGGCACCGGTGAAATCCGCCAGTCAGCCGCTCATTCGTCTTCTGTAATCTGTTCAATCTGTGTAATCTGTGGTTTCAAACAACCGGATCCAGAATTCGACCATGCGCCCCGACTTCCATACCATCGACGAAATCACCCGCAAGCTCGCCGCCGCCGTGCCCGAGCAATTCAAGACCGCCCGGACCGAGCTGCACGAGCAGTTCCGCGCCATCCTCGAGGCCACTTTCAACCGCATGGAGCTGGTCACGCGCGAGGAATTCGAGATTCAGAAGAAGGTGCTGGCCCGCACGCGTGAGAAGCTCGAAGCACTGGAGGCGCAACTGAATGCTGAAAACGGAAAAGGTAAAACGTAAAACGGGGGCAGTCGACAAGGCTTTGATCGGCCTGGCCGGCCAATGGCTGGGGCCCAACCATTAGCCGCCACGCCCGGGAAGCAAGACTGCGGCCTTGCCTCCATTTCACGACTTACGTATTACGTTTTCCGCTAATCCACACTGCCGCAGCAATCACCGCACCACCGACAAGCAGCCGCAGCCAGTCCACGCCGCGATCCCAGAACAGAAAATTGACCAGAATACCGGCCGGAATCAGCATGTTGTTCATGGCTGCAAGCTGGCCGGTATTGACGCGTTTCGCGCCCAGGTTCCAGCCCAGGTAGCCAAGCCCCGAAGCACCCAGCCCCAGCCACAGCAGCACGCCCCACTGCCCGCCCGTGGCCGGCATATTGGCAAAGTCGGCAAACAGCGCCATGCCCAGCCCGGACACCAGTGCCGCGCCGAGAAAGAACAGGCCGAACACGTGCACCTGCTCGAGTTCACCGCCCAGCTCCAGGCGCTTGTAAGCCACCTGCCCGGCGGCAAAGCACAGGTTGGCGCCCTGCACCAATAAAAACCCGGTCACGAAACTGTCGCTGAGCTCGCCGTAGCGAATCACCGCCGCGCCGGCCACGGCCAGCGCCGCGCCAGCCCAGAACCGGCCCGGCAGGTGGCGGCGACCGATCATCACCTCGTCGATCAGGGTGACGTAGAGCGGCGTGAAGATGGTGAACAGCAACAACTCCGGCACGGTCAGGTGCGCGTAGGCGTGGAACAGGAAAAGGTACATCAGCCCGATCTGCACCGCGCCGATGGCCATCAGCGACAGCGCCGGGCGCAGGCTGACATGCACGCGCATCAACAGCGGCGCAAACAACAGCGCGGCAAGGGTCACTCGAAGAAAGACCGAGATGTAGTCGTCGACCTGCCCGGACAGGTAGACCCCGATCAGCGAGAAGCTGAACGCCCAGCCCAGCGTGACCAGCCACAGCAGGATCACGGCGCGAATACCGACTCGACGGCGGCACGGAAGGCCGTGGGCGAGCAGTCGCGCTCGACCGCTTCACGACCACGCTGGCGGATGGCCGCCCACAGCGTCTCGGCCTCGTGCAGTGCATGGCAATGCCCGGCAAAGTCGTGCGCATCGTCGGCGGCCAGCAGCTCCCGGCCATGCCGCCAGCCCAGTTGCCGCGCCAGCAGCGAGGTCGTGACGCACGGCAGGCCGAAAGCGGCCGCCTCGTGCACCTTGTGCGGAATGCCGGCGGCAAAGCGTGTCGGGGCGATGAACACGCGCGCCTGATTGAACACGCTCTTCAGGTCATCCAGCCGACCGGCGAACGACACGCCGTCGCACTCCAGTCGCTGCCGAATGTCTGCACTGCACTCGCCCACCACAGTCAGATTCACCGGACCGGGCTGCTCGGCGGCCAGCAGCGGCAGGATCTCGTCGACGAACCAGACCAGCGAGTCGACATTGGGCGAATCGGCATCGCGCAAGGCGCCGACAAACAGGTAGCCAGCGCGCTGGTCGAAGCCGGCCGGCGTGATCTCCTGATCGAGTGCGTGACCGATCACCGAGACTCTCTTGCAGCCGGCTTCGCGAAACAGCCCGGCCTCGTGCTCGGACACGGCAATGACCTGGTCGGCCTGGCCGGCCAGATCGAGTTCAGCCCTAAGCATCGATGCACGCCGCCTTGGCGACGGCGTCTTGCCGGCCAGTTCCAGGGCCAGCATCTCGCGGCTGGCGGTGACCGCCTCGGCGTCGTAGACCAGCTTGAACTCGCGCAAACGCTTGCGAATGCGAGCGATGGCATCGCCGGCAAACTGCATGTTGTGCGAGCGGCTCACGACGATGCGCGAATAGACGTCGTGGCGCGAGAGCAGAAACGATTGCAGATCCAGTCGCCCGCCCGGCAGCATCACTTCCACTTCTTCAGGCAGGGTGGCCCGAATATCGGCCCAGGATTCACTCGCCGGCCACATTGGATAGAAGGTGACTTCGAACCCCTGCGCCACCAGCTCATGCACCATGTGCCGACAACGCGGATAGCCGGTGCCCAGGCTGGCGTGCGGGACCCGGTCGTCGATGTAGAGCAGGCGCGGCCGGTCAGGACGGCTGCGCGCCAGCGGTCTTGTTGCCCGGTCACGCACGGGCTGTCCGGAAAGGAATGCAACGTGGCGCTCGGAAAAGATCCGGCGATGCTCGGCCTGCAGCCGGGCGGCTGCCTCGAAATTGGACGAGCTGCCGAACTCGTAGTGCAGTACCACCGCGCCGGGCTCGTAGACATTGCGATAGCCGGCAAGCATCTGGCGCAAGCAGTAGTCGGCATCTTCGTAATAGGCCGGCGAGTAGCGAGTATCCAGCCCACCCAGCGACTCGAACAGGACTCGCGGGGTCATCAGAAACACGCCGGAGCAATAGTCGACCTCGCGCCGGAACATGAACTCGCAAGCCGAGGGATGACCATCACGACCGTAGCCCTCGCAGGTGCCGTCGGCGTAGATGATGGACCCGGCCTCCTGAAGACGACCGTCGAGCTGCACCACGCGCGCGCCGACACTGCCGATGACCTCGTCACCGGCAAGCTGCGCATGAGCCCGCAACATAGCACCGGGCAGCAGCACGGCATCGTTGTTGAGCAGCAGTAGATGCTCGCCGTTCGCCCGGGCCGCGGCCTGGTTGACCGCCTCGACGAAACCGGCGTTGTGATCGTTGCGAATGATCTCGACGCCGTCCAGACGCGCCAGCAATTCGCCGGTGCGATCCGACGAAGCGTTGTCGACCACGATCAACTCGAACGGCACTTCCTGCTGCCGAAGCGAGCGCAGGCACTGCAGGGTCAGCGCGGCCTGGTTGTAGAGCACCAGCAGCACGGACACCACAGGCCTGTCGGGCCGCTCGTACGACAGGCGCGCCGTTCCCGAAAGAAATTCTTCCAACGCCGGCTCGGCCAATGCCCGGAAGGCTTCGCGTTGCCGGCTTGCCGCCGGCTGCGGCGCGGCAACCGGCCGACGCAACAGGCGCCGGGCCGTCAACCAGGCGCGCATTCCCCAGCGATGCGAAGTCAACCAGCGTCCTGCACGCTGGCGCAGGGCCACCAGTCGCGAAACGGACGCGCCTTCATGGCCTTCCCTCTCCGTCTCCACGGACGTGCCCGCATCGTCGGACA
>SKXY01000143.1 GCA_007128175.1 Wenzhouxiangella sp.
ACTCTGCGCGGGCGCGACGGGTCTTTGCGGGAGGCTCCGGTCCGGCTTCGGCGAGCGTGGTTTGGTTGTTCCAAATGAGCGAGCCGAAACGGGGCGGAGACCCCGCAAAGGCCCGTCCCGACGACCGACAGCATGGCTGCTACCACCAGCGAAATTGAAAGGTATTTCATGACGGCCTCCTGCAATGGGTCATAGCACGCGATGTTCCGACCATGACTTGGCGACATGGACGGCCGCATCGGTAGCTCACTCGCCATCGGGTGTGTCGCCATCGCGGGCTGCCGAGCGGAAGAACAGGGCACCGACCACGCCCCCCATCATGCCCAGACTGATGCCGATGGCAATATTGCCCAGTGCCACGCCGAATACCGAGCCGATGGCAACGCCCATGATCACCCACAAGCTGAAAGTGCCGAAATCCATTTCGTTCTTGCCGCTCATCACCTGACTCCTCACACAGCTTAGTGCCCGACTCATTTTGCCGCTGCCACATCAGGCCGCGCAACCTGTAGCTGATAACCGGAACATCCACCGCGGCACTCCACCCCTCGCACTGCTTTCAATGAATGACGACGGCCGGTATTCAGTGCGGTCTGACCGAAAGATAATATCGACCGCGCTCGAAGCGGTCGAAAAACTGCCCCAGCAAGGGATGGCTGATCTGGTGGCCGGAAGGATCCGCCTCGAGATGCTGCTCGGCAACGTAGGTGTAGTGCTCGGCGCCGTCCACCAGGACGTGATACCAGGGCCGGTCTTTAGGTGGCAGGCTGACGGCCATCTGCTCGTACCACTCATCGGTGCCCTGGAAAACCGGATCGACATCGACGATGACACCGCGGTACTCGTATTTGCGGTGCTGGATGATCTGGCCGACGGTGAACGTCGGGGTCGCGTGGTATTCGGTCATCGCTCCACCTTAACCCAGACGAGTGGCCGTTGCGTTCGTTTCGAGCGATCAAGACGGGTGGCAAATGAAGTGGCATCAGGCGCCGCCGTCACCGCCGCAACCACCGCCGCCGTTGTCGGCACCGACCTCTCCACCGGACCCGGTCACACCATACACATGGCGGCTGGCCAGTCCGGGGAACAGCACGACCAAGTAACAGATCAGGGCAGCAGAGGCGATCATTCCGTACAACGGCAGCAGTGCCCCGCGAACCATGTCGTCGGCCTGGAAATCGGTATACTGAAAAGCCAGCACGGTCGTGGCGGCGAAGAAGACAACCAGATTGCCAATGGCCAGGCGTGACAGGACACCAATGACGGCAATGGCCAGTAGCTGGCTGCTGCTGCCGGCTTCGAGCACGAAGCCCAACAGCAGCGCCGGCAGGGTCAGCAACCCGAAAACGATTCGATATCGTGGCGCTATCGCCCGGATACGCCAACCCTCCGGGATTTCAAAAGATGATCACTCGAAGTCTTCGAAACGCGCATCGGAAGCCGGACGCTCGGACTGCAAGCGCTCGGCCACGGTTTCGGCCTCACGCATGACGCGCAGCACGTTGTTGCCGAGAATGGCACGGATATCATCATCGCTATAACCGCGACGGATCAGCTCCGCGACCAGGGCCGGGTAGGTGGAGACGTCTTCCAGGCCGACGGGAACGGTGGTGATGCCGTCGTAGTCGCCGCCGATGCCGATGTACTCGACACCGATACGATCACGGATATAGTCGATGTGATCGGCCACGTCGGCCAGGTGGGCTTGCGGTTCCGGGTTGGCTTCCAGCCAGTCTTTCATACCGGTCTCGACCGCATCCGGATCGCCGGGATGCAGGCTTTCCAGCCGGGCGCGTTCGGCGGCTCTTTCTCCTCCCCAAAGCCGCAGTCCTTCATTGACGAAACTCGGCACGAACGTGACCATGACTACACCGCCATTGTCGGGCAGCCGATCGAGGACATCGTCGGGCACGTTGCGGGCGTGCGGGGTAACCCCCATGGTCGAGGAGTGGGAGAAGATCACCGGCGCCTCACTGACATCGAGCGCATCATGCATGACCGCCGGGCTGACGTGGGACAGGTCGATGAGCATGCCCAGCCAGTTCATTTCGCGCACCACTTCGCGACCGAAATCATTCAGCCCGTCATGGCGCGGCGTGTCGGTCGCGGCATCGGCCCAGTCATGGCTTTGCCAATGGGTCAGGGTGAGATAGATGGCACCAAGACGATGGAACATGCGCAAGGTAGCCAGTGAGTTGTTGAGCACATGCCCGCCTTCCATGCCGAGCATCGAGGGGATGCGTCCTTCGGCAAAGGATCGTTCGAGTTCGTCCGCGGCGGTGACGAACTCGAGCCCTTCGTGGCGCTCGATCAGTCGGTGGGCCAGGTCGATCTGTTCGAGCTGGATTCGCACCGCCTCGTCACCGGAGTAGGCCGGCGGCACGTAAACCGACCAGAACTGTGCACCGAGACGCCCCGCTTTCAACCGTTCCATGTCAGTGTGCATGGGCGGGTCGAGCTCGGAAGTGTCATCGTTCAGGTCAATGGCCTCGAGCCGGTTATCGACGCGCGTGCGGTACTGCCAGGGCACGTCGTTGTGCCCGTCGATCAGCGGCGTCTCAGCCATCAGTTCGAGGGCGCGCTGGTATTCGGAAGACCGCTCGTCGGCCATGGCCGACGGGGATGACAGCAGGAAGATTGCAGCGAAGATGTATTTGAGCATGTCTGGTGATTCCGTCCGAATTTCTCAGGGAAACGCAGGTTAACGCAGATGAATGCAGATTATTTCCGGAGCAAGTCCATGATTTCGCCGGTCGGCAGGGCCTCGATGGTGCGGCCTTCGTGACCGGTCATGGTATCGGCGGCAAACAGGGAATTGAGGATCGCCTCCTCGGTCGCCTCGACCGCGGCCAGGAATAGCGGGCTCATGGCGGCGTTGGACAGTTCGGTGAAGTCGTTGCGGTCACGCCCGTCGGCGTGGATGCGCACCTCATCGGCAGTGGAAAAGGCGATAACGTAATCACCGGAACCATTCGACATGAAACCACCGACCCGGCCGACCCCGAGCAGCGCGCGTTTGGCCAGGCGTTCAAGATTGCGGGCGGTTACCGGCGCATCGGTGGCGACGACGATCATGATCGAGCCGCCTACGTCCTCGTCGTACTCAGAGACCGGGGAATTCGTGTTGCCGTTCGTGTCGGGCCGTTCGTAGGGCACCTTGTCGGCAAGATAATGGTTGCCCAGATGTTCGCCCGCGCGTACCCCGTCGATGGTCAGCACCCCGCCGAAGTTGGACTGCACCAGCACGCCCAGGGTGTAGCCGCCTTCGGTGGCCGGCAGCACCCTCGACGCGGTACCGATGCCGGCCTTGAAGCCCAGCGCCCGCGTGCCGGTACCGGCACCGACATTGCCCTCGGCCACCGGGCCGAAAGCGGCACCCTCGATGGCGCGATGGACGTGATCGGTGGTCACGACCCGGGCACGAATGTCATTGAGGTAGCCGTCATTGGTCTCGCCGGCCACGGCATTGACCGAACGCACTGCTTCGTTGCCTTCCAGGCCCAGCACCCAGTCGGCCACGCCATGGGCGGCCTGGTAGACACCCAGGGTGTTGGTCAGCGCGATCGGCGTTTCCAGCTCGCCCAGTTCCTGCACCTGGGTAAATCCCACCGCCTTGCCGAAGCCGTTGCCGACATGCACCGCCGCCGGCACCCGCTCGGTGAACGGATTGGCGCGATGCGGCAGGATGGCCGTGACCCCGGTTCGAATGCTGTCGCCCTCGATGAGGGTGTGGTGGCCGACTTTCACGCCGGCGACGTCGGTAATGGCGTTGAAATCACCGGGAGTGAGAATGCCGATCTCGATACCCAGGTCACGGGCGCGTTCGGGGTTATCGGCGGCAAGGTCGGAGATCAGGTTCATCGACAGGACTCCGGCGAGCAGACAGGCTGTTCCTTTCATGTTGTCTGGCAGTCGTTCGAAGACCGTCACTTTAGCAGATGCCCCCAATGCGCCGGGATGCTGCGGTATATCAATCCTTCAATAACGCCGTCGTGGCTGCAAGATGATTACGTGCATTGCGCACCGCCGGCAAACCGGTGCGAAGGGCCATCACCGGTGGCAGTTCCTCTCCGGGATCGAGCAACACCTTGAGACAGGCGTCGAGCGCCGCTTGCATGGGCTCGATGTGGTAGCCCCCTTCCAGAACCAGGGCAAGACGCTGCTGACACAACTCATCGGCCAGCATTTTCAGTCGCTGTGTCAGGTGGGCATAAACCGCCGGACTGAAACGGCAGGCCAGGTGTTCGCGCGTCCCGTCGAAGCCAGCCGAGACCAGGATCAGGCCGGGGCGAAATCGGCGGGCGGCCGGCAACAGGATGTCATCGAACGCGGCAAGCACGGCCTGATCTCCCGCCCCGGCCGGCAACGGCACATTCAAGGTGGTGCCACGCCCCCGGCCCTGGCCGACGGACTCAAGCGCACCGGTACCCGGATAATAGGGCGCAGCGCGATGCACGTCGAACATCAGGACGCCGGGGTCGGAGGCGAAGATCGACTCGGTGCCGTCACCATGGTGGATGTCCCAATCAACGATCAACACCCGTTCAATCCCGTGCACGGCCATGGCGTGACGTGCGGCCACGGCCACGTTGTTGACCAGGCAAAACCCCCGGAAACCGGCGGCAAAGGCGTGGTGACCGGGCGGGCGAACCAGGGCAAAGGCACTTTCAGCCCGGCCCGAACAAACGGCATCCACCGCCCCCACCGCGGCACCGGCTGCACGGAAGGCCGCATTGACACTTCCGGGCGACACGGCGGTCGTATCGACGGACAGCAAACGTCTACGGCCTTTCAACGCTTCAAGTTTCTTCAGATGTCCCGCTGTGTGAGCCCGCAGCAGCATTCTCTCGTCGGCGCGTTCCGGCTCGATCCATGCAATGCGCCCGTCGTCGCGTCCACGGACATGCTCGATTAGCGACGACAAACGTTCCGGTCGTTCGGGATGCTTCCACGGTGCGGTGGCGACCAGGTCGCCAAGCAGCAACCGAAGCTTGCGGGCGTGATAGTCACGAAGCTCCGGCTCCAGGCCCGGTGGCCGATGCTCCAGCATCTCGTCGTGATAGACGATGGCCAGTCGCGGCGCCATCAGATCGACACCACCTCGTGCCAGGCTTTCTCGGCCGCCCAGCTCTCGCGCACCGCGGCGGCGATCGCATCAACGGTTTCGTCGGGCACGGCCAGCGGATCGCCGAGCTCCCGCTCGTTGAAGTGGAAAACATAGAGCCGGGCGCAGAACTGCTCGAACGGCAGTGAGGATTCACCGGGGATCTCCCCATGGCCGCGCGTGGAGGTCACGATGCCGCCCCCCCAGTCCTGCCGGCCCTCGTTGTTGGGATTGTAGAAATACACTCGCATGACATCGTCGGGATCGAGTGCGACCCGCTGGATGGCAATGGCGTGCCAGCCGATGAACTGACCGAACGGGTCGGTGGCGACGATCCCGGCAGGCTGCGGATAGATCAATTCGCCGCCGTCGTTGAAGTAGGGGTGATAGGCGGCGTGGAAGCGCCGGATGAACCCGGCGAAATCGATCACCGCCCCGGTAGCGTAATCGATGGTCGTGGCGAAACCACGATGGACCCACCAGCCGTGGAACTCGGGGTTGATCCAGCGATGGCCGTCCTCTCCTCGCCCGGCGATGCGCCGACCCATTTCCCAGTAGATCTTGTCCAGGTGAGGCACCAGCAACAGCGAGACGGTATCCAGCTCGGTGTGCAGATCCTCGATCAGGCCTTCGGTCAGTTCGCTGGACCGGATCAGATCACCTTCGAAGTGCAGATCGATTTCGCCATCGCGTGCCGCCCAGGTGATCATCTCCAGCAGAAAGCCCGGATCGCATTGCGCCCACAGGCTGATCGCACGCGCCGACTGGCAGGTGGGATTATTACCCTGGCTCACGCCCAGGGGCAAACCCAGCACACTGATCACCCCGGCCAGCAGGAGACTGTGCCCCGATGGGGGATCGTCATGACCAAACTCCTCGCGCAGGTGCTCGGAGACTTCCGGTAACGGGTCCAGCCGCGTCATGCGCCACAAGGCATGCGGCACCGGCGGGAAGAACAGCATCCCCCGATCAAGCAGATTGCTCAGCCCCTCGACACATTGAGCGGTGGCCGGCCAGACCGCCTCGCGAATCAGGACGCGCGATAACTCCTCGAAGGTATCGAGACTGTCGGCGCCGACATTGTCCAGACCCATGGCCAGACTCAGCTGTTGCTGGCTGCCGGAATCAGCCAGTTCACGTAACAACGCTCCATGCGCCTGACAGACCAGTCCGGTCTCGTTCATGGCCTCGCCCAGTGCCATCAACTCTTCTTCCTGTTCGGCTTCGGACAAGTTTTTGAAACCGGGAACGTAATCGTCAAGCTCGGCGGCGCTCAATGTTGTCGGTCCGCGACAAGCCGCCAGCAACAATCGGCCGCGCTGCAGCGCATCACTGTCATCGAGGTCATGGCGATCAAGCAGACGCTCGACATGAGCCAGTAGTTGACGAACGGGTGCGACGTCGATCGGCCGTTGCTCGAGGATGCGATCAGCCTCTGCCACCAGGGCCTCGATCACGCTGTGTCCGCCGAGCCGGTCAAGCTCGAAGGCCAGTAGCCGGGGCACCGCCTCATGGTGACCACCGGCGGCTCTTGCGGCCTCGGAGTGGTCGGCCAGCATCAGGTCGAGATTGACCACCAGGCTGCGTTCGAGGAACTCACGCGCTGTCGCGGCATCCATTTCGGGATGTTCGTGCGTGCCCTCGGTGATGGCCAGCATGCGCAAGCGGCTGAGTGACTCCACCGCAATCGCTTCAGGTGTGCCGGTCAACGAGCCGCGCGACAGTTCGGGTTGCAGCCGGCCGGGATGGTCCCAATCGCTGCCGGCAAACACGCCGGCCTTATCGAACCGACCGGCATGCCCGTGCACCCGCTCCACCCCGCCGGGAAGCTTGAGCAGTCGAATCGTGGCATTGAGCAGCCGCGGCACGTGGCCAGGCCGCGCGAAGTCCGAGACGGTCTCCACGGTGGCTAGCGCGTGCTCGAATTGCTCCACCGCGCTGGTCAGCGCCGGATCATCGTTTACTGCCTGGCCCTGGAAGCGCTGGTGCATCATGTTCAATCTTTATCCTTCGCGTGACACCGCGATGCGATATACGTTGCGATTATGCACCGGGCGGACACCGGCCACCGGGTTTGACTTGCCCGGCATCCGATCCGTCCGCACAACGCTGTCCAGTGGCTTCCCTGTGGGCAACTAGACGTAAAAATCCAGGCCTTCCTGGTGCTTGAGCAGATCGCGCATGGTGTGGGCATCCTCGCCGAAAAAATAAACCAGACCCCAATGCGTCCCGAAGGCCTCACGCTCGGCCACGACTTCTTTGTCCAGCGGGTAGAGTTCGTGGCTTTCGAAATAGGGATGATTGGCCGTTTCATCCGGAAAAGCCAGCTCGCTGACCACTCGTCGGCGGGGAAAGACACCGAAACAACCCGCGTGGCCCTTGGCATCCTTGACCGGCTCGGGGAAGAAGGCATCCACCTCCTCTTTCGTGGACTTCGGGTCGAACATCAGCGCGGTGGCCTGGTAGGCATTGAAGCCGTAGGCCCGTTCGATCAGTTCGAAGGCCTTGAAACCCGGCGGGCGATAGGCGACTTCACCGAAGTACATGGTGCCGTCGGCGGTGACGAAGTATTCCGGATGAATCAGTCCGAACTTGATGTCGAATGCCTTGATGAGTTTCTCGATTTCCCGGGTGATGGCTTCCCTCCAGCTCTCCAGTTCCGGAGTCGCGGGAACGAAGACCGAGTAACCGAGCGTGACGTACTCGGAAATGTTGAGAAACTTGATCTCGCCGTCATGAATCCAGGCTTCAACGGCAAACTCCCAGCCGTCGAGGTGGCTTTCCATCAACAGCGGAAAATCGGTGTCGGGAATGGAGTCGATCTCTTCAGGTGAACGAATCACACGATGGCCCAGGCACCCGGCCTGGTCAAAAGCCTTGAGATGAATGGGATCGTTGGGATCGCCGTCGAGCTTGAGCAAGGTCTGGTTCACTCGCCTCAGGAAACGCAGCACGTCATCCTTGTCATGCGCCTCTTCGAACACGCCGACGCGAATCCCGCCCAGATGGGCTCGGCGTTTCATCAGCGCCTTGTCGCGGAACAGCACGGACTGACCGTGCAACCTGGGCTTGTCCATCAATACCGAGTTGATCGCGCCGGCCCACTCCACCGTTTCCTCAAACAGCGGAATGGACACGTCCACCCCTTCGGTCTTGAGCGTCTCTGCAATCTCCAGCGAACGCTCGTTGATGCGCTCGAAATCCCACTCAAGAAACGGGATGTTGTTCTCACGCGCATAGTCGGCCGCCCAGGATGGAGCCACCACGACGTAGCGTCGATCGAATCGCTCCAACGCATCAATCGCGTTCAGACTCCAGCCAAGCAAGGCAATGTAACCCTTGTCCGGGTCTTTCTGGATCCCCTTGGAACGAACGGGACGCTGTACCGCGCCGGGCTGATTCTGCTGAATCATTCACTGGCCTCCGGTTCAAGAACATTCGGAACAGGCTTCAAACTAACACAGGCCAAGTCAACATTTCGCAAATACCCGACATTTACAGACAATTGCCAGCACGAAGCCGCATTTAATCATGCGCGACTGGAGCATGGGGAATTTACCGCTGGCGACGGCCCCAGCGGGCCCGGCCCCTCCACCGGGTCAGGGGATACGCTACGATGACGGTGCGACTTTCAAGCGGATGGAGCATGAGCGACGATCGCGGGTTCTGGACCGGGCTTCGACATCGACTGCACCAGGCGCTGAGCGCGCCAAGTGTCGATTCGGATGAGCTCGAAAAGGCGGTGAACATGGCGGCCGATCGCGAACCGGCACCCGTGATCTGGTTGCTGGGTCTGGCTCAGTCGGGAAAAACGTCGATCGTCAGGGCCCTGACCGGCAGTTCGCGCGCGCAGATCGGCGACGGGTTTCGGCCCTGTACCCGCACGGCCAGCATCTACGACTTTCCACCGGAAGTGCCGTTGGTGCGCTTTCTCGATACCCGCGGCCTGGGTGAAGTCGGCTATGACCCCGCCGAGGACATCGCCCTGTGCGAGGAGCAGTCTCATTTGCTGATCGTCGTGGTGCGGGCCTCCGAACCCCGGCCTCAAGCTGTCCTGGATGTATTGAAGAAGGTCCGCAAGCGCCACCCGGACTGGCCCGTCGTCTTCGCCCAGACCTGCCTGCACCAGGGCTATAGCGATCGACAAACGGAGCATGTCCTTCCCTATCCCTTCGGCGATGACGCCTGGCAGGCCAAAGTGCCCGAGGGCCTGGCTCGCCTCCTGCTGGCCCAGCGCGAGTTCTTTGCCGACCTGCCGGGCAACGGGCCGTTGCTTTGGGTTCCGATCGATTTCACCCGGCCGGATGACGGGTTCGAGCCGGTTGATTACGGGCTCGATGCCCTGTGGAGCGCCATCGAGGAAGCCGCCTCACTCGGCCTGGAAATGCGCCTGCGCACCGATCCCGGGGTCACCGATCTCTACAGCCGTGCTGCCCACCCTCACATTGTCGGCTTCAGCCTGGCCGCCGGCACCGTCGGTGCCTTGCCGGTGATCGACCTGGCGCTGCTGCCGGCGTTGCAGGCCGGCTTGCTGCACCGCCTGGCCGGCCTGTACAAGCAACGCTGGACGGCGCGCAGCAGTGCCGAATTCCTGGGCCTGCTGGGATCCGGATTTGCAGCCGCCTACGGCGCACGTCTGGCCGGTCGCAGCCTGGTCAAACTGATCCCCGTGTGGGGCCAGACCGCCGGTGCGGTCTGGGGCGCCAGCACCAGCGGCGCCATCACCTTCGCCCTGGGCAAGGCAGCCTGTTCCTATCTGGACCGCAAGCGTGAAGGCCATGACATCAGCGCCAACGCCTTGCGCCAGGCCTATCGTGACGGCCTCGACCAGGGGAGAAAACTCCTTCGCCAGCAGCAATCGCGCACAGGGTCACCATCATGAGAGACCTGATCAAGGAGTTCGGTTGGCTACGCATCATCGCCCTGGGCATCACGTTACTCCCGTTGGCCGTGCTGCCGATTTTTGCCACCCTGTGGATGTGGCAGTCGGGACTGCTGCTCTGGTGGCTTCTGGCCGCCGCACTGGCCTCCGGCACGGGCCTGGCGATCAACCGGATTGCCGTGGTGCGCGAGCAGCGGGCGCTGCCCCGGTCAACGACCCGGCCCGGTGCTCACTGGACCGCCGAGGCTGATGACTGCTGGATCAGAATCGAGCAGATGGCCGCGGAAGCCACTGTCGCCGATTGGCCGATCAACGACGGCACCACACTGCTAAGTCTGGCACGCCATGTATTGATCACCGTGGCGGGCCATTTTCATCCACATCGCTCCCAGCCACTGCTGGAAATGACTCTCCCGCATACGCTGACCATCATCGAGCGGGCTGCCCGGGAACTGCGAGATGAAGTCGTCGACAACATTCCGTTCAGCCACCGCCTGACGCTCGGGACCATGGCCCGGGCCAACAATTTGCGGACCTTGCTGAAGCGACATGAAAGCTGGTTTCGGGCCGCGCGGGCCATCTTCGCACCGCAATCGGCCGCGGTGGCCGAATTGCGCCGTGCGGTCGGCAGCCAGTTGCTCGATCACGGCTCGGAACGGGTTCAGACCTGGCTTCTGCGCGAATATATTCGCAAACTCGGCTACCACGCCATCGACCTTTACGGCGGCCTGGCCCGCCTGGAAGATCAAACCCGACTGGACGCTCCGGACACGCGCCTGGCCGCGGAAGCGGCGACCCGGGAGGATGAGCATGAACCGTTGCGCCTGCTTCTGCTTGGCCGCGCCAATGCCGGCAAATCCAGCCTGATCAATGCGCTGTTCGGTGAGGTGACGGCGGCCGTGGATCTGCTTCCCGACACCACTACCGAAATAATCGGCTATCGACTCGAGCGAGACGACGGAATCCACGGTTTGATATTCGATACGCCAGGCTTTGACGGCGAGTTGTTCGGCAGCCGGGTGCTGGAAAAGACGGCCACCGACGCTGACCTTATCCTCTGGGTTACCGCTGCCCATCGCCCTGATCGCGACAATGAGCGTCGGCGACTGGACCAGTTGCGTGCCATGCTTGCCGATCCAAAACGGCGATCACCTCCGCTGCTGGTGGTCATGACACACATCGACAGGCTGCGCCCGGTACGTGAATGGAACCCGCCATACACCCTGAAGCCAGCCGCGAGCACCAAGGCCGGTCAGATCGTCGCTGCACTGGCTGCCGTTGCCGAAGATCTTGACGTCGATGTGGCCGATATCGTGCCCGTGTGCCTGGCCGAGGGCAAGACCTACAATGTCGACGATGCTTTGATTGCCGCGATGCTCAGGCAGTACGATGCAGCCAACCGGGTTCGGCTGTTGCGTTGCCTTCGTGCGCGCAAACACGAGGAAAACTGGGATCTTCTTTGGCGCCAGCTCGGCAACGCCGGTCGAATACTGCTGAGCCTGCCCGCCGAATCAGCTGACCGGTCACGTCCGGAGACTTGAGCTCACTCCTATTCTCTGCCGAACAACTCTCTGGTCTTCTGTCTGCGCCGCTCATATTGCTGAGCCTCGACCACAGAGATGGCGGTCATGTTGACCACCCGCCGCACCGTGGCCGACGGCGTAAGCACGTGTGCAGGACGGCCGATACCCATCAGAATCGGACCGATGGTGACTCCTCCACCAATGACGCGCGCCATCGAGAAGGCGATGTGGGCGGCATCCTGATCGGGCATGACCAGCAGGTTGGCCGACCCCTTCAGGCGCGAGTTGGGGAAGATACGCTCGCGGATCTCCGGAATGAGTGCGGCATCGGCACGCATTTCGCCCTCGACTTCCAGTTCGGGATCGAGTTCGCGCACCTTCGTGAGCACCTGGCGCATCTTCGAAGCCGACTCGTTGACGTGGCTGCCGAAGTTGGAGTGGGAGCACAACGCCACCTTGGGCGTGATGCCGAACATCCGCACCTTCTTCGCCGCCTTTACGGTCAGCTCGGCCAACTGGTCGGCGGTGGGGTTTGCATTGACGTGCGTATCGACCACGAACCAGGCGCCGTCGTCATTGGTGATGGCCGAGAGCGCGCCCAGGGTGTGGCTGTTCTCTCCCAGCCCAAGCACCTCGTGGACGTACTGAAGCTTCTTCTGATAACGACCAACCACGCCACAGATGAGCGCATCGGCCTCGTTGCGGTACACCATGATCGCGGCGATCACGGCAGTGCGTGTTCGCACGATGGCCTTGGCCGAATCAGGCGTGACGCCGCGGCGCTGGGTGATCTTGTGAAAGGTCTGCCAGTATTCCTTGAAGCGTGGATCGTCTTCAGGATTGACCAGCTCGAAATCCTCACCGGGACGAATGCGCAGGCCGGCACGCTCGATGCGCATATCGACCACTTTCGGGCGGCCGATGAGAACGGGTCGGGCCAGGCCGTCGTCGACGCTGGTCTGGACGGCGCGCAGCACGGTTTCTTCCTCGCCCTCGGCGAACACCACGCGCCTGGGGTCCTTGCGGGCGGCATCGAACACCGGCTTCATCAACAGGCCGGTGCGGAAAACGTACTGGTTGAGCCGTTCGCGGTAGGCCTCGAGATCCTCGATCGGGCGCTGCGCCACGCCCGAATCCATGGCCGCTCTTGCCACCGCCGGGGCAAGATGCACCAGCAGACGTGGATCGAATGGCTGTGGAATCAGGTAATCGGGCCCGAACTTGGGGGCCTGGCCACCGTAGGCCTGCGCGGCGACATCGGAAGCCTCCATGCGCGCCAACTCGGCGATTGCATGCACGCAGGCCATCTTCATCTCGTCGTTGATCGCCGTCGCTCCGACATCCAGCGCACCGCGGAAGATGTAGGGGAAGCACAGGACATTGTTGACCTGGTTGGGGAAATCCGAACGGCCGGTGGCAATCAGCGCATCAGACCGCACCTCACGCGCCTCATCGGGCATGATCTCGGGAACGGGATTGGCCAGCGCCAGGATGATGGGATGGTCGGCCATGGCCCTGACCATCTCGGGCTTGAGTACTCCGGGCGCGGACACGCCCAGAAACACGTCGGCATCTGCAATCACTTCGCCGAGCGTTCGTGCATTCGTATCGGCGGCGTAGGTAGCCTTGCGCTCGTCCATATAGGAATCGCGGCCAGCGTAGATCACACCCTCGCGGTCGCAGACCACGATGTTCTCGCGCCTGACGCCCATGGTCACCAGCAAGTCCAGGCAGGCCATGCCGGCCGCACCGGCGCCACTGGCCACCAGGCGGATGTCTTCCATCTTCTTGCCGACCAATTCCAGGCCGTTGACCAGTGCCGCGGCGGCAATGATCGCCGTACCGTGCTGGTCGTCGTGGAAGACGGGGATATCCATGCGCTCCTTGAGCGCTTCCTCGACCCGGAAACACTCGGGCGCCTTGATGTCCTCAAGGTTGATGCCGCCGAAGGTGGGCTCCAGACTGGCGATGATGTCAATGAGCTTTTCGGGGTCCTTTTCGTCGATCTCGATATCGAACACGTCGATGTCGGCGAACTTCTTGAAAAGCACACCCTTACCCTCCATCACCGGCTTCGATGCCAACGGACCGATATCCCCCAGACCCAGCACGGCCGTGCCATTGGAAATCACCGCGACCAGGTTGCCGCGCGCGGTGTAGTCACGCGCCTTGTCGGGCGTTTCGGCAATCTCCTCGCTGGCCGCTGCCACACCGGGCGAATAGGCCAGCGCCAAGTCCTTGGCGGTGGTCAGCGCCTTGGTCGGCGTGATGCGAATCTTGCCCGGCGTCGGGTAGCGGTGATAGTCGAGCGCCTGTTCGCGGAATTTGTCTTTGTCGGTCATGGGGGACTTGCGGTACCTGTTGGGGAAGACTCAGGATTCAAGGACCAGGGTCCAAGGCTCGAGGTTCAAGGCGCAAGGC
>SKXY01000330.1 GCA_007128175.1 Wenzhouxiangella sp.
AAGGACGCACCTCGAGAAACATCCGGCTGGCCGAGACCAGGCGTGCCTCGCGCAGCAGGTGGTCGAGCAGCACGGCGGCCAGCCCCGATCGGCGGCGTTCGGGGTGGATGCAGAGGTTGAGACTGCGCGAGCGCGCGCAGGGAGCACTGGGTGAAGCATTCGATATCCGTGACTTCCACGACCAGATTCTCGGCAACGGCGCGCTGCCGCTGACGCTGCTCGAACAGGTCGTGGATGAATGGATTGATCGCGCACTGGAAACCTGAGCTGGCTGGCGTCATGCGTCGATAGCCGGAGCCTCGTTGCTCAGGGACCGGACCACCTTTAATCGAGTGCATGGCCCAGCCGGTGGTCGAGATGTTCCGAGAAGATGGCCACGGGACGGGTCCACAGAATCACCAAAGAGGTTCCTTCGCGGAAAGTACTGGAGAAACCCCGAAAAGCCGGCGACAGGCCATGACCTGTTGCCGGCTTCGGCCCGAATTACTTCCCCACGACCTGATCTCCGTCGAGCAGTACGGCCTCGAGCCGTGCCAGGCGGTCCTGGAGCTCGGCATTGCGTTCGGCCAGTGCTTCGTTGGCCCGAATCGCTTCGCGATTGGCCTGAACCTGTTCGCGCAGGTCGGCATTGGCCGACTTCATGGACTTCAGTTGATGTTGCTGACTGGCAAGCCTCTTTTTCAGTGCAGCCACGGTTGCTTTTTCGCCGGGCATCGGGACCGTACCCTCGCCCATCCCGCCAGCAGCACCGGCGTCGTCACCATCCAGCACGGCCGGCGACTCTTCAGACACCATCGCGGCCACGCCGTCCCCGGTCACCACCCCGTCGGGCAGTTTGTAGACAACGAGCTGGAAACTGCGCTGCTGCTCATCTTCGAAGTAGACCAGCAGATCGCCGCCCTGGCTGCCCGTCTGTACGCCGGTGGGGTTCCCAGTCGGCGTTACCGTGGCCACGAACTCATTGAAGAAGTAGTGCTCATCGGCCAGGGTCACCCGGTATCCAGAGGCCCCGGGCTCCCAGTTGACCGACTCGATATTGACGCCATTGGCAACCGAGCCGTCATCATTGATGGATGCCTTGGCAATGGGCCCGGCCGTGCGCTGGGGACTGTCATCTGAGAAGGCCAGCTCGCCGGCCACCTCAACGCGGTTGTCGTGGGTCAGGCGCAGGCGTTCGTGGACAGGATGCCCCTCCTCTCCACGGGTGCGGAAGATCATGTCGGCTCTCTGATCCGAGAAATCGGGGTTGATCCACACGGTCTCGATCTGTCCACGAGGTCCGAATGCGCCATTGCTGGCCTCAAGCCGGAACTCGACAGCCGCTCCCATGCCGGGCTCGGGAGTGTCATGTGCCGCCCGTCTCAGGTCCATCAACGCAACCACGTCGTCATCCGAGCCCTCCAGTCCTGATCGCAAGAACTGCGCCGGCACTTCATCCCGACCCAGAACCCGCAGCGGCCGGTTCTCGGTGTCATGGACATACAAACGTGTGGAGGGACTGAAAAACGACGATCCGATTGCCACCCGGCCCTGGGAATAATAGACATCATCGCCGTCCAACTCGAACGGCGAGGCGCCTTCCGGACCCTCGGGGCCTTCGGAACCTTGCGGTCCTTCCGGACCCTCGGGTCCCTGCGGTCCTTCCGGCCCCTGCGGCCCCTCGGGACCTTCGTTACCGGCCAGGGCGAAATGCGCCACGGGGACAGGGGTGATCGGCTGGCGCGGCTCGAGTGCCTGGCCGTCGACGATCACTTCCAGCCAGCGCTCGCCATCGTCGAAGGCGCCGCTGCCGAAGTCCAGTTCAACCTGAAACAGGCCATCGCTGATCTCGACGGCACTATGGCTGTCGCTGGCCAGGGGGCTGCCGCCCTCGTCCTGGTCGTAGAGTCCGAATTCCATATCGACCTGTGTGTTGGTCGGGCCGCTTTCGTCCTGCAGCTGCCCCTGGTAAGTGATCGGGCCGGCCTGGACGGCCAAGGCAAGACTCGCGGCGAAAAATGCAGTGATCCAGCGTTGCATGATTATCTCTCCACTGTTGCTTGAGGTTGCAACCGACCTGCCGCGAGCGGCAGGAATCGGTCCTCCTTCTTCTGTTGCAGCGTCAAATCCGGGAAACCAGGACAGAAGCCGGTGTTTTCCAGGTCAATCGGCCGTGCAGACTCGGTCAGGACGGGACCGGCTCATGCCGGCCCCGCCGTGTCCACTGATTCAGTCCTGCTCGAAGCGGTCACGAAACATCTGGTCATCCAGGCCGGTGAATGCACCCAGATCGTGGATACCATCGGGGTGCGGGTTGGGCGCTTCAGTGGTGTCGCCCCCGAGCGCGACATCGCGCAGACGCCGGTCAAGGTCTCGTTCAGGCACCGGCTCGTCATTGCAGTAGTCGATCGCCGGGGAAGTTGACGACAGTCGGTAGTTGTCATCGCCCGGAGCCTGGAACTCCGGATCGATGGCGCTGTAGAACGCCAGTTCGTATGCCGGGTCAAGCAGTTCATCGGGCAGGTAGCCGATAAAGCAGCGCAGTGCCACTGATGCATCGCCTGTGGCGGTCATGAAGGCAGGGCTATCCTCTTCCCAGACGATGGTTCCAGTCATGGACAACGCTGCCTCGAAGCCGTCATCAGGGTCTTGCAAGAACCTGAAGCCGGTAACGTCATTGAACGGTATGCTCGACCAATTGATGTCGGTGGAGGCGCCATTGCCAAAATGGAACAGCGTGACGCCCTCATGCCCGGTGACCAGGGTGTTTTCCAGCAGCAGTTCGGCATTCGGCTGCTGGCCGAACGACTCACTGTTTTCGACTCTGGCCGCGGCGCCGCTTGCGGCGCTGTTATCTTCCAGAAACGTATCGCGAATGTGCAGTTTGGCTCCGTTTCGAACGTGGGCCGCTCCACCGTCTTCGGCGGCATCGTTGTTCAGAATCCGGTTGCAGGGGGGAATGGTCGTGACCCCGCTTTCCGAAGTGATCGGCCGGCAGGGAGCATCCTCGGAGGCATCTCGGGCGGCAAATTCGGCAGTGGCCTCTGAAGTAAGGTACAGCCCACCGCCGTAATCGGCCGAGTTGCTCATCAGGGTGGTGTTGTGCATGACGATTTCAGTGTCCTCGCCAGTGGCATGGATCGCACCACCTCGCTCTGCATCGTTGGCAAACAGCAATACGGCCAGCTCCGAGGCATCTCCAGAAGCACCGGAATCGCCGATCAACGATACAAGCGAGCCATCCTCGGCGTAGACTCCCCCGCCGTATTCGCCGGCCTCGTTGAAGGCAATCCCGCCATTGGGAATGAAGGTGAACACCTCCCCCCGGTTGCGAAGTTGGAAATTGCAGTTCTTCGCGTAGATGCCGCCGCCGTGCATGGTGGCTTCGTTCTCGAGGATCAGCCCCGCACCGGCCTGGACCACGGGGGACGTGATTTCATCAGCGGAATCGGCAGCACAGCTGATCCCGCCGCCCCAGGCAGCCGAGTTGCGCGTAACGTGGCTGTCGTCATCGAGCACCAGCATGGGCCGGACGAAAGGAAGGCCGGGCGGAATGGTATCCACGATCGTCTCATCGGGCTGGATGTAGATACCACCTCCGAAAAGACCACCGTCATTGAGGTCGATCTCGGTATTGACCATTTCGACAACCAGCCGGTTGTGCTGCCCTCGTATCCAGAGCGCACCGCCACCAGGAGCACTACCGTTGACCAGCTCAAGGTTCTGAAGCGTGAGGCGACGAACCGATCCAGTTTCACCGACGTCATATTGCACATCGAAGTGTCGACTCTGCTCGTCACCATCCAGAGTGGTACGCCCGCTGACACTACCGAGGTCTCCCACGTTGCAACTGGAGAACCCACCCGCGATCCAGGGGTCCTCGACCCAGACCGCGAACTGGTGCATGACGTACTCGCCGTTCAT
>SKXY01000170.1 GCA_007128175.1 Wenzhouxiangella sp.
CTTGTTCCTTGCACCTGCCCGGCGTCAGCCGCGCTCTTCGTCTTCGCTCCACTCGCCGAGTGCGGCCAGGCCGTTCATGCGAGCGCGATGGGCGAGAATCTGCTGGGCCTTCTCGCGGTTGCCTTTCGGGTCGGCGGCCCAGGTCTTGAGGCATTCGGCCTGCAGCGCACGGCCGTAGGAGAACGACAACGGCCAGGGCAGATCGCCCATCTTGTTCATGGTATCGAGATGCTCGGTGGCCTCGACATCGCCCTGCCCACCGGACAGGAAGACGATGCCGGCAGTGGCGGCGGGGACAGCGTTGAGCAGGCAGTCGAGCGTGGCCTCGGCCACTTCCTCGGGGCCGGCACGCTCGCTCGCCTCGGAACCCGAGATGACCATCGAGGCCTTCAGCACCGTACCCTCGAGCAGTACATTCTGCTCGTAGAGTTCGTGGAACAGGGTCTTGAGCGTGGCCTCGGTGACGTCATAGCTGGTATCGAGATCGTGGGCGCCGTCCATCAGCACCTCGGGCTCGACGATGGGCACGATGCCGGCTTCCTGGCAAAGGGCGGCGTAACGCGCCAGGGCATGGGCATTGGCTTCCAGGCAGGCACGAGTGGGAATATCGTCGGCGATCGTGATCACCGCACGCCACTTGGCGAACTTCGCGCCCAGCTCGGCATACTCGGCCAGACGCTCACGCAGACCGTCCAGGCCCTCGGTGACCTTCTCACCCTCGAAGCCGGCCAGCGGCTTTGCACCCTTGTCGACCTTGATGCCCGGCAGGATGCCCTGGGACTCCATCAGCTTGACCAGCGGTGTGCCATCGGGCGTCTTCTGGCGGATGGTTTCGTCGAACAGGATCGCTCCGGAGATGTGCTCGCCCAGGCCGGGCGTGGACAGCATCATCGAACGGTAATCGAGCCGAGTCTCCTCGGTGGACTCGACACCCACGCCGTCGAAGCGCTTCTTGATGGTGCCGGTGGATTCGTCGATGGCGAGAATGCCCTTGCCGGGCGCCACCATCTGGCGGGCGATTTCAACGAGTTGTTCGAGTTGGTCGATCATGACGGTCCCCTGATGCGGAGGTTGATTGAGTTGAACGAATGAAGCTAGTTATTGTAGCCCGGCGGGCCGGGGACTTCATCAGCTTGCGGCTATGCCGAGAAACGTAAAACGCGAAACGTGAAATGAGGGCATTGCCGTGCCGTCTTTGTCGCGGGGGTGGCCAACGGCGGGGGGGGCGGTGCCATTGGCCAGCACACTCTGGATCGAAACCCCGGAGCTCACCCCCTTTTTACGTCTTGCATTTCACGTTTTTCCTTTCAACCCACCACCAGATTCTTCTTCTCCGCGCTTCTGGCGGAAAACGAAATATCAGGTTTCAACCCGTTCATCCTGGTGAATCACGCAGTTGCGGCCCTCCTTTTTCGCCTCGTACAGTTTCTTGTCGGCACGCTTCATCACATCAGACAAGCGCTCACCGCGCAGGATCGTTGCAACGCCCAAACTGGCTGTGACCTCTCCGTCAAAAGGCATGGCCAGATTGCGCAGGGACCGGCGCAGCTTTTCCGCCAGCGCCACGGCGCCTTCCAACCCGGTCTTCGGGCACAACACCAGCATTTCCTCACCACCCAACCTGAACACTACATCCGATGTCCGCACTCCTTCCGTGAGCGCCGTTCCGACCCGTCTGAGCACTTCGTCGCCGATATCGTGGCCGTAGCGATCATTAAGCGCCTTGAAGTGATCGAGATCGATCATGATCAGACTGAAAGGCTCTCCAGTTCGCTCGAACAGCACCAGCTCTGTCTGGGCCAATGGTTCGAGCTGGCGGCGGTTGTGCAGGCCGGTGAGCGGATCGATGGTGGCGTCGTCGCGGAGCTTCTGTTCCAGTTCCTTGAGCTCGGTGATATCGGCCAGGTAGCCGTGCCAGACGGTCGCGCCGTCTTCGGTACCCTCGGGCGTGGACTCACCGCGCAGCCAGCGCACGCCGCGCGACGGCAACACCACCCGGTAATCAGATTTCCAGCGCGTCAGGTTGCTGGCCGACTGCTGGATCATCTCCATAACAGTATCCCGATCGTCAGGATGGATCCTGGCAACGATTCGCTCCGCGCTCTCTCGCGCCTCTTCGGCCGAGATTTCGTAGAGCTGGTAGATCCCGTCACTGGCATAGGGAAAGGACATACTCCCGTCCGCATCCATGCGGAACCGATACACGGCGCCGGGCACATTGCGGGTCAGGGCCTTGAGCAGCTGGTCGGCCTGAACCAGTTCACGTTCGGCGGCAATCTGTTCGGTGACATCGACCGCCACTCCCAGGTAACCACCGATCTCATCGCCCGCCAATCGTATGGGGGTAACCATCAGACGCACCTGCCGACGGGCGCCATCCCGGCGAATGTAGGTCCAGGTTGCCGGACCGGCCTGACCGTAATTGAAAGTGAACACTTCAAACGGCTCCAGCGACCGGCCGGACGTTTCCATCAGACGCCGACGTTCCTGCTCGACCTCTTCGGGGTCATGAAAGGTCAGCGGGGTGTGCTTGTCAAGCATCTCCGAGGCCCGGTAGCCCAGGATATTCTCGGCGCCGATGTTGAACACGCGGATCAGCCCATCGGCGCGCGTGGCGATAATCGCGACCTGCTCGGCGGCATCGAGTATGCCTTGCAGCGAAGCACTGGTGTGCTTTTCGCTTTCCAAGGCCGCATCGAGCGCGCGGGTCTTGTCGGCCACTTCGCGCCTGACCCGCTCATTGCGGTTCAGCAGCACTCGCACGATCCCCATGACCAGCAAAGTGAAGCCCAGCCCGACCCCCAGAACCCAGCGGTACGGATAACCCCCGGCCCAGCGATGTCCGACAACGGGAGTGGCAAGGATGACCAGCTCCTGCCCTGCAATGTTGAAACTGTCCTCGAACAGCCAGGCCTGATCGGTATGATCGTCAAACTGCGAGAACAGCAAACGATCCCCATTCGGGTCGACTCGTTCCAGGAGCTCAAAATAAAAATCTCTCTGCCCGGTTTCGGGGTTGATGCTGCCCCAGTCCAGCAGGGCACTCAGTCGCACCGCATAGCCGATAAAACCACGCAGGTTCGCCCAGGGCGCGGCATCATCTGAAGGCGAATCTTGCCGACCGTACACCGGCGCGAAGGTCAGGCTGCCGGACAGATCCTCAAGGTCGGTCAGAATGGCAATCCCCGTGGTCATGACCGGCTCTCCGGTTTGCGCGGCGCGCTTCATCGCCTGCATGCGACCAGGCAACTCACTCGGATCGACCCCTGCGAACTCCCCGTCGGAATCGGTGGTCTGGTAATAGGTGATCGGGAGATAGCGCTCGGGCGCCTCGACGGATTCCGTCGTGCCGGGTCGGACAACCTGGAAACCGGGACCCGACTCGGTCCGCATGCGTTCGAGATAGGCATCCAGCGCATCGGCGGGCACATGTTCCAGCCATGCCACCGTCATCTCGTAGTCCGGATTGAGCCGCACCATCTGCCGCAGATCGTCTGCATTCAGGTCGCCTGCCAGGGTAATGAAACGCCTCAGAGAGTCGAGCTGATCGATCTCGCGGCGCACCTGATTCTCGATCAGTTCGGTGCGCAGGTGGGCGGCTTCGTTGAAGCGCGCCTGGGCCAACTCGCCGGACCATTGCCGCACCTCCCAGGTGGCCAGGGCGGTCATCAGCAGGCACGCCGCGGCAACACCCCCGAGCAACCAGTAGCGGTGAACCACATCACTTTCCTGCTTGGTCATGCGGGGCGGCCTCGCAATTCTCCCTAAGCTTTGACTATATCAGATCGATTGCATATAACGCTCGCCGAATTCGACTTCATCCGTTCGAGACGGTTAGTGGGAAAGAGGAGGAGAGGTAAGGGGACCGACCATTCCCTTCTCCC
>SKXY01000150.1 GCA_007128175.1 Wenzhouxiangella sp.
AAAATCTTTGGAAAAAATGATGTGCAATTTCGTAGAAAAAAAATCAGGGCCTGTAGCTCAGTTGGTCAGAGCAGTCGACTCATAATCGATTGGTCGCAGGTTCAAGTCCTGCCAGGCCCACCATGTAAAAAGGTGTTTAATTCGTTTTAAACAGCTTTTTTTATGCCCTCTCTTTTTTTGTCACTAAGATTATGGGAATATTTATGTCCCAATTGTCTATATTTCATGAACAAAATCATGAACAAATTTTCTTTTCGTGTACAAGAATCTACAACCACGACTCTATGGCTTCACTCCAAAAAAGAAGTAAGATTTATTACATCGTTTTCAACAAACGAATAAACGGAAAAGATTTTCAAAAAAAATTCAGCTTAGGTACGTCTAAAAAGAAGTTGGCTGAAAGGAAAAGGATTGAGTACGAACAATTATTTTCTGAAGGCAAGATTGATCCTTTCGGAGACTGGTCACCCAAAACACATGAAAAGGGAACACAAATTGCGACCAAACAAACACAATTAATTACGCTGGTAGATTTGGCTGAATCTTTCATTCAAACACGATCCCAAGCGAACGATACAACCAAAGACAATTACCGCCGACACTTGAACTTATTCATTAAGCAGGTTGGAGGAACTATGCCCGTCACGATGCTAACAGAAAATGATATAAGGGATTTCTGTTTTAAACCACATTTAAAAACAGCTACACACGCCAGTTACTTAAGGCATATGAAAGTGTTCACCGGTTGGCTTTACGAGAATAAACATACGAAAAAGGATATTGCTAAGAATATTAAAAAGCCGCGTGTACCTAATAATATTTCTGACAAAACAATTACAGAAATTCAACTTCGCGAGATCTTTTACACATATCGAAAAGATATTTATAACAAAAAGAAGGCAAGGCAAATCGTATCCAAAGCTCAAAGTCGGGTTTGGTTCCGGCCCGTTGTTTCAGTTGCTTTTTATGGAGGATTGCGAGTAAAAGAGATCGTAAATCTACAATGGCAGCAGATAAATTTCTCGAAAAAGCTGATCATCGTTTCCAATACAAAATCGGGTATGGAGAGAGTTGTACCCATGCGGACTCAATTGTACGACATTCTGAAAGCCTGGTACAGGTATCAGAATAAACCAAAAACCGGTTTGGTTTTTCCGAGTGAAAAAAATCGATCCAGGCAAATCAAATTAAGCAAGCATAACATTTCCAGGGTTTTTAAATTTTATGCAAAAGAGACTCTGAAAAATAATGATGTAAACTTCCATGGCCTTAGGCATAGTTGTGGCACAAACCTTTTGAGGTCGGGTTTTGACATCAACGAGGTGGCCAAAATACTGGGGCATAGTTCACTGGAGGTTACACGGATATATGAGCATTTGACATCCAAAGATCTGACAGATAAAATGTTCAGGATTGAAGGGGAGTCCTCAGAGCATGAAAAGGAAAAGAAAGCTCTAATCGATGAAAATAAAAAATTGAAAGCTAAAATTCGGGAACTTAAGAGTAAAGGGAAAAATGAAACGCTATGAAACTTTTAATAACATTGTAGATAGCCTGAACCTTTCCCAATTCAAGAGGGATTGGTACTCCAAACACACTAAGTTGGGGAAGATCTACTGGACATTATTATTCAATAAATATTGCTCTACTCTGTACATAGAACCTCAAGCTGTCAAAACGTATCAGTTTCTGTTTTTTAAACCCGCTGAAATGTTTTATTGGATTACTAACCACTATGAAGATATGCCTATTGAGAAATTAGAGAAATTGGAACTACAAGATCAGAAGGAAATCCTTGAAAAAAAAGTAGTTTTATATAAAAATGACCTTGAGGATGTAATCGTTGAACTTTTAGCAGAAAATATGATGAAGAACCAAAATGGTGGTTCTACTGCTGAAATTAAATTAAAACAGTTTGATAATAGACATACACATCTGGAAAAGGTATCAAGCTGTCTCTTGCTGCTCATTAAAAACAGTGGAATCCAGTGCATAAATGATTCTGCTATTGTAAGGGATTTTGATCTTAAACCGTCACAAATATTGAAGCTGAATCTATCTATGGATATGCTTGCAGAAGTAGATATTATATACGGTGCTATTGAGTATATGTTGGAGTATTCATCCCGTAATGGCTTTTTTTCTACTAAAATTGAAGCAGCTGGTGCTACAGAAGCACTTGAGCATGCACTCATCCACAATCCCGATTTGATGATGAATAACGATAAGAGAATTAATTATCTATTGAGTTTGAAGTACCGTGAGCCCGGAGGCAACCAGATTGGCTCGATACAAAAAGCTATTAATCGACGCAGGAAAGAAAATTAGGGGGATGACTTATCGGCAAAAGTGAATCAAATCCAAAATCGATAGCTGCCGTCAGGGCAAAATTAGAAACGTTTGATTGGAAAGCTTACCACAAAAAATATCCAGGAGACTTCCAGCAACTTAGATCACTGTATTGGCATATTGTAGCCAGTGATATTTATCATGATGGTTTGTTAAAGTTGGATGAACAATGTGATTTGAATCCGGTAAGTTATAAAATTTTCAATTCCTATTCGGGTATTTTTTTATGGCCCTTGGAAATCTTATACGGACAATCAGGACTTTTACGTAATTTTGAAGGAATGCATATCTATACAATTAAGAGAGATAAAGTTCAATTGAAAAATTGGAAAGATTCATTATTACAGGAGCGGTATGACGCAGTATTCGATATAATTCGCCCAATCAAGGAAGATCCGTTGAACCAAAAGCTTATCAAAGAAAATAACCCAATTGGTCGTTTGCCGTTTAATTGGAGAGAGTTCAATCATTACCACGCACACAAGACAAAAAAGATCTCAACGTATTTAAAGGATCATTTACGAGATGGGGCTTTTTATTATCAGGATATAGGATCACCTGAAATCTATTTCGTTCATAAATTGGAACCCAGATTGATTAAAATTCTGCACAAAAAAGGTGCGATCGTTGCCAGGACAAGTTTATTATATGCAACAATTTCAGAACTCGAAAAGCAGTGTGAACGTAGACTGGATAAAAAATCCTCATCCAATCACATTACAGCCCATCAATGGGTTTCACTCACTGTTCAAGATAGAGTAACAATAAAAAAAATTGTTAAAAAAATCTTGGAGTTAGAACCACGACTGAATACCCTAACCATATCACAGGCAAAATATCACATCATTACAAAGTTTCGGGATCATCAGGGAATGGAATTCAATCCCGACACTATTGAAAAAGCACTTCGAGAGAATAATTTCTCATGACCATTAAAGTCATCCCCCGTTAAAAATGATTACATAACAAGACAGGCATGCTTTATAACTCTAAAATCCCCTCCCGTTAGTAGCTCATCTCACGCACCGCTGTCCTAAAAAATCCCCTTCTAATTTAAAAGTAGACAAAAATCGGACAAGACTTTTATAAGCCGGGACGTGGCTGCAGAATGGCTCCAATATACCTGATTTTTCGAATTCATTATAACATATAAGAATAAAAAATCATGGAAAAACAAAATATAATTAAGGAGTTAAGAGCGATGCTAAAACATGCAGGAATAAATACAAATTCAAAATATCTTTCAGCAAAAGATATCGAAATCCTGTACGGCATCCCGGCAAAAACGATTTTGAACCGGTCAAATCTCCCGGTTGTCCACAAACGATTCATTCCTTCGGTCAGGTTACGTGGCGGGCGTAAAAAATACTTCGAGCGAAAAGTAATCGAAAGACTAATAAATATTGGGAGTACAAACGTATGAAAAACTTAACATTAAAGACCAAAATCGTCAGCAGCACAAAAACGTTTGCGATAAGTGGGTCAACACTTGCCAGTGCAGGCAACATTGGCTGGAGCTTTCTGCA
>SKXY01000004.1 GCA_007128175.1 Wenzhouxiangella sp.
GCCTGCATGGCCAAAAAGATCAGGGCCGCGATGGCCAGTAACAGGAACAGGCCGGCAGTCAGTTCGATCTGGTGAGATGATTTCATGGCGAATCCGGTAGTCAGAGCATGAAGGCGGAAAGGACGAAGTCTAGAATGAGCACGGTGATGGCCGTGGCGATCACCGTCTGCGTGGTGGCCAGGGCTACGCCCTCGCTGGTCGGGCGGGCCGACCAGCCGAACCACACCGCCAGCCAGGCGGCGAGAAAACCGAAGGCGACGGCCTTGACCATGCCGCCGAAGAAATCGCGACCGAGTTCCACCGAGGCTTGCATGTTCGACCAGAATGTGACCGGATCGTTGCCCATCAGGAACACTGCGAAGAACACGCCGCCGACGATGGCGGTGACATTGAATATCAGTACCAGCGCCGGCACGGCGATCATTCCGGCGATCAGGCGCGGTTGAACGATACGCTCCATGGGATCGATGGCCATCAGGTCAAGTGCATCAAGCTGCTCGGTGGCGCGCATCAGACCGATTTCGGCGGTGATCGAGGTGCCGGCACGACCGGCAAACAGCAGCGCGGTGAGGACCGGGCCGAGTTCACGAAACAGCGACAGTGCCAGCACGGTGCTGACCGCATCACCGGCCCCGAAGCGGGTCAGGGTGTCGTAGGTCTGAAGTGTCAGCACCAGACCGACGAAGAATCCGCAGGTGACGATGATGACCAGTGAGCGCACCCCGGCGAAGTAAACCTGGCGCAGGGTTTCGGCCAGCTGCAGGCGGGTAAATCGCATGCGCGAGATGGCCGTGAGCAGAAACAGGAAGGCGCGGCCCAGTTCACGCAATGGTCGATCGAACAGGCGGGTGCCAGGAGATTCCGGAGTCATCGGCGCTTCTCCATGGCCAGCAGGTCGTCGGCCAGGTCTTGGGCCGGGTAATGGAACGGCACCGGCCCATCGGGCAGGCCCTGCATGAACTGGCGTACCAGCGGGTTATCGCTGTCGGTCAGCTCCGATGGGGTGCCCGTGGCCACGGCCTGACGATCGGCGATGATGGCGCACTGGTCGGCCAGTTCGGACACTTCGTCGACGTCATGGGTGATGACGATACTGGTAATGCCCAGCGCATGGTTGATGTCACGTATCAGCCTTAGCGAAACGCCCAGCGAGATCGGATCGAGCCCGGCAAAGGGCTCGTCGAAGAGCATGATGGAAGGATCCAGCGCCATTGCCCGAGCGGTGGCTACACGTCGATTCATGCCGCCGGACAGCTCACGCGGGTAGAGTTCGGCCGCACCCCGCAGGCCGACCATCTGCAGTTTCAGCAGAACCAGCCGCCGGATCAGTGTTTCGGGCAGATCGGTATGCTCGCGAAGGGGCAGGGCGACGTTGTCGAAGCAGGTCAGGTCGGTAAACAGCGCACCATTCTGCAGCAGTACGCCGATCTCGCGGCGAAAGCGATTAAGTGCCTTGCCGTCCAGCTTTTCGACTTGTGTGTCGCCCACGCGGACTTCGCCGGAGTCGGGGCGGATCTGTCCGGTTACCAGGCGCAGCACCGTTGTCTTGCCGGCACCGCTGGGCCCCATCACTGCCGTAACCTTGCCGGCCGGAATGACCAGGTTCAGGTTCTCGAGGATGGTTCGCCCGCCCAGCCGTACCGTCACATCGTGCAGTTCGATGGCGGCTTCGGTCACGCTCATTGCTCCTGTTTCAGTTGCGCTTGAGTATGGCCTGGCCGGCCCGTGAGCGCGGTCGGCCGAGTTCTCCGGCGATCCAGTCGCCGGTGCGGGCCAGTGAATCGAGATCGACCCCAGTGGTCATCCCCATCCCGTCTAGCATGAAGACAACATCTTCGGTAGCAACGTTCCCCGTCGCACCCCGGGCATACGGGCAACCGCCCAGTCCCGCGACCGAGGAGTCAATCACTCTCACGCCCGCCTCCAGGCAGGCGTAGATGTTAGCCAGTGCCTGACCGTAGGTGTCATGAAAGTGCACCGCAAGCTGCTCCATCGGGATCGATGTCGCGACTGCCTCGAACATGGCGCGGGCCTTCGACGGCGTCCCGACGCCGATGGTGTCGCCAAGCGAAATCTCGACGCAGCCGGCCTCGTGCAGCGCTTCGGCCACGCGTACGACTTCGGAAACCGGCACGTCGCCCTGGTAGGGGCAGCCGAGCACTGTGGAGACATAGCCACGCACGCGAACACCATCGGTTTGCGCCTTTTCGAGTACCGGCGTGAAGCGCTCCAGCGATTCGGCAATCGAGCAGTTGATGTTCTTGCGGTTGAACGCCTCGGAGGCGGCGGTAAACACCGCGATTTCCTCCGCACCCACCGCGCGGGCCCGCTCATAGCCCTTTAGATTGGGCACCAGTACGGGGTAGCGCACACCTGTCTTGCGCTCGATGCGTCCGAACACTTCCTCGGCATCGGCCAATTGCGGAATGGCCGGGGCGGCGACAAAGCTGGTCGCTTCGACCACACCAAGGCCGCAACCGGCAAGGCGATCGATCAGTTCGACCTTGACCTCGGTCGGGATGGTATAGGGCTCGTTCTGCAGCCCGTCACGTGGTCCGACCTCGACGATGGTGACGTGATTGCTCATGTCGTGGTCAGGGCAGCTCTACGGCGATTGCGGTCGCTTCCCCACCGCCGATGCAAAGGCTGGCGATACCGCGCTTGCCGCCACGCGCTTTCAATGCGTGGATCAGGGTGACGAGGATGCGTGCACCACTGGCGCCGATGGGGTGGCCCAGCGCGCAGGCGCCGCCGTTGACGTTAACCTTCTCGTGCGGCAGGTCGAGTTCGGTCATCGCCGCCATGGTCACGGCGGCGAAGGCCTCGTTGATCTCGAACAGATCGACATCGTCAGCCTGCCAGCCGGCCTTGTCCAGCACCCTGGAGATGGCGCCGACCGGGGCGGTGGTGAACCATTCCGGCTCCTGAGAGTGGGTGGCGTGGGCGACGATTCGTGCCAGCGGCTTGACGCCGCGCTTGTTGGCATCTTCAGCGCGCATCAGCACCATGGCGGCGGCGCCGTCGGAAATCTTGGAGGAACTGGCTGCGGTGATGGTGCCGTCCTTGGCAAAAGCCGGGCGCAGCTTCGGCATCTTTTCAATGTTGCACTTCGCCGGTTCTTCGTCGGCGGTCACCTCGACCTCACCCTTGCGGGTGCGCACGGTCACCGGTGCAATCTCGTCGGCAAAGGCACCACTGTCGAGGGCGGCGGTGGCGCGCTCGACCGATGCCTTCGAGAAATCGTCCTGCTGCTCGCGTGTGAAACCGTACTTGGCCACGCACTGCTCGCCAAACTGGCCCATCATCTGGCCGTCATAGGGGTTCTGCAGGCCGTCGAAAAACATGTGGTCGAGGAACTTTGCGTGCCCCATGCGCAGGCCGCGCTCAGCCATGAACGGCGCGTTGGTCATCGACTCCATGCCACCGGCGACAACAACATCGGACGAGCCGGCCAGCAGTGCATCGTGGCCCTGCATCACCGCCTTCATGCCCGAGCCGCACACCTTGTTGATGGTGGTGCAGCCGGCGCTGGTGGGGAGGTCGGCACCAAGGGCGGCCTGGCGTGCCGGCGCCTGACCGACTCCGGCCGGCAACACGCAGCCCATGATTACCTCGGAGACGTCCTCTCCGTTGATGCCGGCATCGGCCACGGCGGCACGGATGGCAGCCGAGCCCAACTCGGGCGACTTGACCGGGGCGAACTGCCCCTGGAAGGAGCCGATGGCGGTACGGCGGGCGGAAACGATGACGATGGAGTCGGTCATGGGTGCGATGTTCCGTGGTGTGAATTCAGCCGGGCATTATCGCATGAACGGGTCGGGGAGAAGAGAAGCGGGGAAGTGGTGAA
>SKXY01000269.1 GCA_007128175.1 Wenzhouxiangella sp.
ACGGCCCACCGGGATGGGAATTGCGCCTGGACGATGACGACCAGTTCGGCATCGTCGAGGAAATCGATTTTGCCTACAGCGGCAACCACGCCTTCTATTTCTCCCACTTGCAGCGTGGCTTCGGTGGCAGCCGCATGGACCAGTGCGTAACGCTGGACGATGAGCCGGCCATCGCACTGTCGGTCGCGGTTCTGACCGACGAACCGCACCCCGAACTGAGCGTGCGCCTGCGATTGGACTTCTACGCCGACGATGACTGCGACGACGACTCGGCCAATGCCGACGCCGAACAGGTACAAAGCGACATCGGACTGAGCAGCGAGAGAGTTCCTGCGAGCGAATGGACCCGATTGAGCAGCGAGACCCGCCTGCGCTCGGAACTGGGTGACGATGTTCACTCGATGCGTGTCAGCCTGCGGGTACGCGATCGAAGCGATGACGGCCAGCCGCGCGACCCAACCCGGATTGTCTGGCTGGATGCCGTCTCGCTCGAGGCCGACTTCACCCTGCTGCCCGATTCCCAGCGCGAGGCGCTGCGCGATCTCTACCAGGCCACCGACGGCGAGCAATGGCGACGGCAAGTTGCCTGGATGGGTGGCGAAGGCACCGAGTGCCGCTGGCAAGGCGTGACCTGCGATGACGATGGAGAAACGGTGATCGGTCTTGACCTGGCCAGCAACGCCCTGACCGGCACACTGCCGGACTCCATCGCCAACCTCGTGGATCTGCAACCCGGCCACCTGGACCTCTGCGACAACGCCCTGGAAATCCCGGACAGCCTGGCCGACTTCGTCGACGTCCGCCAGATCGGCGGTGATGCGGGCGACTGCCAGCATACGGACCTGGCGCCAACCAGTTCGCGCATGGGCGGTCATTTCTTCCAGCCCGAAGGCCGCGACGGTGAAGGCATGATGGTGCACATGCTCGCCGAGGGTGCCGCCCTGTTTTACTGGGCGACCTACGACGATTCCGGCGAACCGCTGTGGCTGATTGCCACCGGTCGGGCGCACGACAGGGTCATCCGCTTCGATGACCTCTACCGCACGGCCATGGGTGAACAGGGCCTGGAACTGGAGAGCATCGGACATGCCCGACTGGTCTTCCCCGAGGCCGAACCGGCCTGCAGCCGCTCGGAGATGCGTTTTTTCGTCGACGCACCCGAATTCGGCGCCAACGATCGCAGGGACCTGGCCTACATTGACGGGCTTGGCGGTTGCCAGCGCCCGGACGACCAGGACCCGCTGTTCATCGAGCTGGAGGGCCAGTGGTACGACCCGACCCAGAACGGTCAGGGCATCAGCCTGGCGCCCTACAGTCATGACCGGGTCGTATTGACCTGGTACACCTACCGCGAAGACGGCACCCAGACCTGGCGCTGGGGCGTGGGCGAGCGTGACGGCGAGGATATCGAGTTCGGCGAGATCGTCGAGTTCTTCGGCGGGGATTTCAAAGGCTTTATCGAACCGGCCATGCTCGAGACCGTGCCCACCGGCACTGCCCGCGTCACGCTCGAGGAAGACCCGGATGGCGAGCCGCAATGGCATTTCATCCACGAGTCCGAGACCGAGACCGACACCACGCTGGTACTGGATCGCATCGTCGCCGGCCCCGAGTTGATGGCCGCCACCGGAAATCACCTCTTCCTGACCATGGCCTGGGACGACGTCGAGGAACTCTATATGAGAGATCCTCAAAGCGATGAGCGCCTCCCCGGCCAGGTCCGCTTCGGTCGTGATGGCGAAATTCAGGACCTGATGGGCCTGAGATTCCGCGGAAGCAGTTCTCGCTTCCTGCCCAAGAAAGCATTCAACATCCGCTACGAGCAACCTCAGGATCTGCTCTACGGCAGCGAGCGAATGAATCTCAACGCGATGTATACCTACCCCTCGATGATGCGCGAGAAGCTCAGCTTCATGCTCTGGCACACACTGGAGCAACCGGCCTCGCGCACACGGTACTTCGATTTCTGGCTCAACGGTATCTACGAAGGTCTGCATCTCCACATCCAGCGCGTCGACGAATGGCTGTTGGCCATGAACGGCCTTAATGCCGACGGCACCCTGGTACGCGACGGTTTTCGTGACAATGGCGACCTGGCCGACTCGGCCTTTGGTCATGACTACGGCGAGCTCAATCACGAACAACGTGAAGCACTTCTAGCCGACAACTTCAACTCCCGCGGTGACCCCGAGTGGAACCGGGTACGCGAGCTGATCGACTGGGTACAGGCAACCCCGGCCGGTGCCCAGTTCGCCACCGGGTTTGCCGAGCTTGTCGACGTCGACAACTTCATCGACTGGCTGGTGCTGCACTGGCTGGTCGGCGACATCGACTCCTTCGGCGACGACTACTGGCTCTACCTGGATCACGACGACCCCGACGCGAAATGGGTTTTCATTCCGTGGGACAAGGATCTCAGCTTCGGCTCGCATTACAGGCAGGATTTCTTCACCGACAACGACTTCTTCAATTACGAGTCGTCCTTGTCCGGCGGCTGGAACAACCGACTGATCGCGAAGTTTCTCGAAACCGAATCCTTGCGCAACCAGGCCCATGCCCGCCTGGCCGAACTCATGACCGAGTATTTCCCGGAAAGCTGGTTCAACGATCGCATCGACGAGCTGGCCGAGCGCATTGTCGACAGCGTCAACATCCACCCAAGCCCCACGGCGTTCCGCCTGCACGACCAGAATCACCATGGCAAGCTGGGGCGATTCGCCGATCACGTCGAAAACCTCAAGGATTTCATCGAACTGCGCTATCGCTTTATCGAGCATGCCCTGGCCGGCCAGCCCGGTGAACCCAACCGGGCCCAGGCCAGCGTGCCGGCAGGCCACAGCGGACGCATCCACCTGGTCGACAGCGACGGCTTCACGCTGGCCTGGATCGACCCGGTTGATGTTCCGGACAGCGAGATCAGCCTGGTACTCGAGGTGGAAGAATCTGCCGACATCAACGGCATCGACCGAAAATGGACGCTGGAGGCGGATGGGCCGCTAGGCGAGGCCGAAGTCACCCTGTTCTACCGCAACGACCTGGCCTACCTGGGCCGGGAGAACTGGTGGACCGGCGGAGATGAACCCGTCGGCGAGCAGGATGCCCTGCGGATGCGCATTGTGCTGGGTGACGACACCCATGATTCTCTCGAAACGCGGGTCAACCCCTATTCCAACAAGGCCACCGCAACACTGGAGGTCGACCAGGGCAGCCTGCAGCTGCAACTGGTGGTGTTGCCCACCGTCGGACCATAGGAGAAATCACCCCGGGGTGTAGACCGGGGTTGCATCCCCGGTGGACAACATAACCGCAAGCCCGTTGCGCCGGCGACGCAGCGCCGGCCTACGCTCGGTTATCCCGACATGCAGGACAACGCCCTCACCGCCGCCGACGAAAAAATGCGCGCAGCATTTCGGCACACTCGTCGGCCAGCACACCGCGGGTGACCTGGCAGCGGTGATTGAGCTTTGGGTTGTCCAGCACCTCGAATATCGAGTGATGCGCACCGGCGCGCAGATCGTCGGCGCCGTAGACCACGTGCGCCACGCGGGCATTGACCAGCGCCCCGGCGCACATGCTGCACGGCTCCAGGGTGACGTAGAGCGTGGTTCCCGGCAGGCGGTAGTTGCCCATGTTGCGGCTGGCGGCACGCAGTGCCACGATCTCGGCATGGGCGGTCGGGTCGCTGTCGACAATCACGCTATTGAAGCCGGCACCGAGCACCCGCCCGCCCTGCACCACCAGCGCGCCTACCGGCACTTCCCCCATGCGCTCGCCCTTCCCGGCGAGCGCCAGGGCTTGTCTCATCCATTCGGTATCGGTCGTCACGTCACCTC
>SKXY01000073.1 GCA_007128175.1 Wenzhouxiangella sp.
GGTCTGACCTTTGTCGGCGCGGCGTCCTGATCCGATACTGCGGCTTTCGAATCCCTAGGTCGCAGCGGATCACTTCTGCCCCGCACCGGGGTAGGCGACTGAATCCGTAACCTTCGCCGGCAGAGTAGGCAATCGCGGTCATGAACCGAGTGTGCGCCTTGCAGTTGGGTGGTATCGTGGAGCCAACTGAAGTTCTTATTCCCCCGGCTGAAGCCGGGCACTGAAGTTGGCCATGACCGAGTCGAGCGATCATCGGGAACCTCGTCGCCTGGAATCCCTGGCGCAATATCGTGTATTGGATACGGATCCAGAGGCGACTTTTGACGATCTGGTCCGGCTGGCTGCGCAGTTGTGTCAGGTGCCCATGGCCATCATCAGCCTGATCGATGCTGACCGGCAATGGTTCAAGGCATCAGTCGGCATGGATGTCAGAGAAACGCCCCGCCGCATTGCCTTTTGCAATCAGGTGGTGGAGAAGGGTGAAGCGGTTACGGTTCCGGATACCAGGGAAGACGAGCGCTTTGTCGACAATCCACTGGTTACCGGACCCCTCGGGATCCGTTTCTATGCAGGTTTCCCCCTGATCACACCGGACGAGGCCTGTATCGGCACGGTCGCGGTGCTGGACAGCGAGCCGCGTGCACTCGAAAGTCAGCAACATGCGGCGCTGAAGAACCTGGCCCGGGTAGCCATGCATGCGCTTGAATTGCGCCGCACTCGTCTAGCTTTGGAAGATAGCCTGGTCGACCAGGAACGTCTGCTCGAGAAGGTTCGAGAGCGGGATCAGAGAATCGAACGGGCCAATCGAAGGCTCAACGTCCATCTCGAGAATCTGCCGCTGGCTGTGGTTGAACTGGATCATAATCTGCGCGTCGTTCGCTGGTCGGCGCAGGCGCGGGCGATGTTTGGCTGGGAAAGCGAGGACGTGCTCGGCAAGCCCCTGCAATCCCTGCGCCTGGTCCAGCCGGACGATCGAGTCCGGGTCAGGGATGCAATGACGGAATTGATCAGTGCGGGCCGTGATGGTCATGTCACTCTGGTCAATCGCAACCTGACAAGAAGCGGCAGGGAACTGACCTGCGAATGGCACAACTCCGCCCGCTTCGACAGTAACGGCACACTGATCTCCATCCTGGCGTTTGTCGCCGATATCACGGCCCGGATGAGTGCCGAACGGGAACTGGATCAGAGCAAGGCCTTGCTCGAAATCGCCAGCCGGGTCGGCCGGTTGGGTGGTTGGCGCATCGACCTGGCCGAGCAAAAGGTGACCTGGTCGGACGAGGTGGCCGCGATTCACGATTTGCCGCCGGGAACTGTGGTGACCACGGAAGAAGGAATCAACTTCTACGCGCCCGTGTACCGGGACCGTATTCGGGAAGTGTTCACGGCCTGCGCAGGCGAGGGCATTCCATACGATGAGGAATTGCAGATCATCACCGCCAGGGGGCGGAGAGTCTGGGTGCGCACCATTGCCAGACCCGAGTTTTCACCGGACGGATCCATTGTCGCGGTCCATGGGGCATTTCAGGACATTTCTGATAGAAAGGATGCCGAGGAGGCACTGCGTCGGTCCGAAGCTCGCTTTCGCCATGCTGCCGAAGCCTCTCAGGCCGCCCTGTGGGACTTTGACATGCAAACCGGCCAGGTCGAGTTTTCCGAGGCTTTTCGCGACATGCTTGGTTACCAGAACCTGGAGGACATGCCCGACACCCTGGACGCCTACATGGAGCTCATGCACCCGGATGACCGTGAGCGGGTCTACCGGGAGGCCGAACGCCTGGTGGCCGGAAAGACTGCAGACCGGGCCAGTGCCGAATTCCGGTTGCTGACCCGGTCCGGCGAGTATCGCTGGTTCCAGTCCAACAGCAAGGTCATCCGCGATGACCAGGGGCGGGCGATACGCCGGCTGGGCTCGACGATCGACATCCATGAACGTCATGTTGCCGAGGAACAGCTGCGCGAACAGGTCGAACGCATGCGTGGCGTGCTCGAGACGGCCGGCGACGCCATCATCACCATAGACGAGGGCGGTGTGATCGAGTCGGTCAACCCGGCCGCCGAGCGCATGTTCGATTACCGGGCTGCCGACATGCTGGGTCAGAATATCAAGCTATTGATGCCCGAGGATGAGCAGGCGCGACACGACAACCACCTTCATCATTACCTGAAAACCGGCGAGGCCCGCATCATGGGCAAGCCGCAACGACTTCAGGCTCGGCGCAGGGACGGCTCGGTGTTACCCATCATGTTGAATGTCAGCGAAGTCCGGTTGCCCGAACGCCGTATCTTTACCGGGTTTATCCAGGACATCACCGCCGAGCAGCAGGCGCGGCTGGCCCTGGAGACCAGCGAGCAGCGCTTTCGGGCCGTGGCCCGGGTGAGCACCGACGTGATCTGGGACCTGGTTCTGGATACTGGCGCATTGTGGTGGAGTGACGGCCTGGAAAAGACCTTCGGCTATGCCCTCGAAGAAGCCGGCGATCATGTGGACTGGTGGACGGATCGGGTCCATCCGGATGACCGAGAACGTGTTCTGGAAAGCCTGGAGGCTGCTTTCCGCAGTCGCGGCGAATGGCATGAGCAATACCGTTTCCTGCACAAGGACGGTCATTATGCCGAGGTTGTCGACAATGCTTATGTCATCGGCGCCGATAGCGGCCGCCCCGACCGCATGGTCGGTGGCATGAAGGACATCACTGACGAGCTCCGGGCTCGACGAAAACTCGCCGAACAGGCACGGCTGCTCAACAAGGCGCATGATGCCATCCTGGTTGCCGACCTGGACGGGGTGGTGAACTACTGGAACCAGGGAGCCGAACGCGTATACGGATGGACGGCGGAACAGATGGTCGGCACATCGCTGGTTGAGCGGTTGTACGCGGACCACCGTACCTGGGGCCGCACCGTGCACATACTGCTTGAGGCCGATGTCTGGGATGGCCAGGTCCGTCACTATCGACATGACGGCAAGGAGCGTCGGATGCAAAGCCACCTGACCCTTGTCAGGGACAAGGCCGGCGAGCCCAGCTCTATACTGGCCATCAACACCGATGTCACCGAGAAGCTGGCCCTGGAAGAGCAACTGCGTCATTCCCAACGCCTGGAGTCAATTGGCCAGTTGACCGGTGGCGTGGCTCACGATTTCAATAACCTGCTGACCGTGATCCTGGGCAATGCGGAGTTGTTGAGTGAGTCACTGGAGTCCGATCAGGGTCTCAAGGCCATGGCGGAGATGACCCAGGCCGCGGCTCGTCGAGGTGCGAAACTGACCCGGCAGCTACTGGCATTTTCGCAACGGCAGACACTGGAGCCGCACACAGTGGATATGGCCGATCTGGTGCAGGGCATGCAACCACTGCTCAAGCAGTCCCTGCCGGAGGATATCGAAATCGGGGTCAGGCATGAACCCGATCTATGGAAGGCACGTATCGACCCGACACAACTGGAATCGGCACTGCTCAACCTCGTGCTCAATGCGCGTGATGCCATGCCGAACGGTGGCCGTCTGACCATCACGACCGCGAATCGGGTGCTAGATGAAGACTACGCCCGCCTGCATGCCGACGTGCAGCCCGGTCGATATGTTGAATTGACCGTGACCGATACCGGACACGGCATCGGCCGGGAACACTTGAAACGACTGTTTGAGCCATTCTTCACCACCAAGGAAAAGGGCAAGGGGACTGGCCTGGGAATGCCCATGGTTTATGGGTTCATCAAGCAATCGGAAGGCCACATCAACGTTTATTCCGAGGTCGGCATGGGAACCACGGTTCGCATGTACTTGCCCCGCGGGAATGAGCAGGGCGAACCCTTGGCTCGAAAAA
>SKXY01000031.1 GCA_007128175.1 Wenzhouxiangella sp.
CTGTCCGGGTCGCTGGCGAGACGATACAAAAGGGACAGAGTCTCGGGGCTGATGGTCCATCCGTTGGTGACTGGGGCAGAACCGCTTTTGAGTCGGCCTTCAGCTTCGTCACGCAATTGCTGCGAGCTTTTTTTTGGTGCATTGGGGGAAATGGACACGTTACCTCCTGGGACGCCTGAACAATTCGGCGTCAACCCATTGTACCCCGAACGCGAGAAGGGGCAATGAAGGTCGTCTATCTGATGATCTGCGCCGGATAGTGTTCGCTGTCGCACAGACCTTTGTTGGCTAGGGCTCTAGATTGTCGTCATAAGAGGACCAGCTTCCATTTCGGTCGTCTGGCACTGGCCAGTCTTGATTCGGTACCCGCTGCAGGAGGGTTTCAATGTTCAACTTTCCCATTCGTTATTTCATCGTCATGTGTGCGGTGCCTGGTTTGCTGCTGGTTTCGGGTTGTGCATCGGGGCCGGATAGACAATCAGTGGCTCCATCGGCCGATTCGGCCATCGCCATCGATGACTACCTGATCGGGGTCGATGATGTCATAGAAGTCAGTGTCTGGCGTTATCCGGAGCTCGGTGTCACGGCACCTGTTCGGGCGGACGGGCGGATTACCATCCCCCTGATCGGTGATATCCAGGCCGGTGGGCGGCGTCCCATGGACGTCAGCCGGTCAGCACAGGAAGCATTGTCCGACTATGTTCGTGACCCGCATGTCACTGTCGTCGTAACCGAACTGCGCAGCCATGAGTACCTGTCAAGGGTGCGAGTCACCGGCGCGGTTCGCACGCCGGTATCCATCCCGCATCGGCAGGGCATGACGGTGCTGGATGCCGTTCTGGCAGCCGGTGGGCCAACCGAGTTTGCAGCGACCAATCGATCCAGCCTTCATCGGCATCTCGACAATGGTGACGTCAGTACCTATGCATTGCCACTGGGGCGCTTGTTGAATGACGGTGACCTGAGTGCCAATCATGAACTGATGCCAGGGGATGTCATCACCATACCGCTGCGAAACTTCTAGCGGTTGGCGTCGATGAATCCACTTGCTCCCAATCCGGCCGTTCTGCCGCTGGCCGAGTTGCTGCCGGCCGCCTGGCGTGAAGCGCGTCGGCGGTTCATGATCATGGTGATTCTGTTTGTGTTGATCGCCCTGGTCGCGCTCGTTGTGGCCTATACCTGGCCAAAACAGTATTACTCATCGACCTCGATTCTGGTCTCCGAAGACAACATCGTTCTGCAATTGCTGGATGGACGTGCCGTGGCCACCAGTGTGCAAAACCGTGCCGAGATCGCCCGCGAAGTGATACTCAGCCGCAGGGTCATGAACGAGGTCCTGGCCGCCGGCGGCTGGCTGGACGATTCGCCAGGCCCGGCCAAGCGTGAGCTGATGGCCCAGATGATCGAGGGGCGCACCAGTATCAGCACCTCGCCGCGCGAGGATTTGACCACACCGCGCGACCATCTGATCATCATTTCCTACTGGGACAAGGATCCGCGCCGTGCACGCGTGGTGACCGAACGTCTTGCCGACCTGTTCATTGCCGAAAGTACCGAAGCCAAGCGGCGGGAGAGCCACGAGGCCTATGAGTTCGTCGCTGACCAGGTCGATCAGTACCACGCCATATTGATGGAGGCCGAGCAGCGCCTCAAGCAGTTTCTCGATTCCAGCGAGGATGCCCGGCCGGGATCAGGAGATGAAGTCAGCCGAAGGGTCACCGAGTTGCGTCACGACATCGACAACTGGCGCCTGGAGCGCATGGAACTGCAGTCGAAACATGATTCCCTTGAGGCCCAGCTCAGCGGGCTGAGCACGGGCGCCGGTAGCCCGAGTTACCAGGCGCAGATACGCCAGCGGATTGCCGCGGCCCATGAAGAATACGACACGCTTTTGCGCGAACTGACCCCGCGTCATCCCGATGTGGTGCGCGTTCGTCTGCAGCTCGACGACCTGCGGGCTCAACTGGCTGCTTCCTCCGGTGAGCGCAGCGCGCCCCCGGTGGATGGGGCCGGTTTCCAGCAGGGCCAGTTGCATCAGGAAACGATCAGTTCCCTGGCCCGTACAAGCCAGGAAATGGCCGGCCTGAATGCTCGAATCGCTGAAGCTGAACGCTTGCTGGCCGAGGAAATGGATCGTCGGCGCCGGGTCGGTGCGACTGATACGGAACTGGCTGAGCTAAGCCGTGATTACGAGGTCAACCGACGGATTTACGAGGACCTGCTGGACCGACTTGAAAGTGCCCGGCTTTCCATGCGCCTGGACGAAGTCGGTCGTGGTCTGACTTTAAGCATTCACGAGCCGGCCATGGAGTCGGCACAGGCGGTTGGTCCGCGTTTTGCCCACCTGGCCCTGGGCGGCATGATGGCAGCTGTTGCCACGCCGCTGGGTCTTTTGCTCTTGCTGGTGCGGCTCGATCCGCGCGTTCGCTCGGCCCAGGCAGTGGAACGGGTCACGCAGATTCCCGTACTGGCTGAAGCACCACGTTACTGGAACGATAACGATCGTCGGCGATTTCGTGTTCATTTCCGTATCGCGCTGTTGCTGGTGAGCCTGACTCTGGTGGCCTATGTGATTGCCGGCTGGTTGCGACTGGGGCTGGCCACATGAGCCTGGATGGTGCCCTCGAGCGCAAGCCGCTGGACTCGGATGAGGATCAGCACCGGGACGAACGGCAATCAGGCAGTTCCGGCAAGGCCATTGCCCGGATGCAGGACGGGGAACTGCTGGCCCCCGACGGGCTGGATCACCGTCGCCTGATCCACGCAAGACTGCGTGATCACCGCCAGATCGATCTGGTCAGGGAACTGCGAACCAATGTACTGACCCGCTCCAGCAACCCGAATCCGGTTCTAATGGTAACCGGCGTAAGTAGCGGTTGCGGCACTAGTTTCATGGCGCGCAACCTGGCGGCATCGATCGCGCTGGACGAGGAACGCACAGCCTTGCTGATCGATTGCAATCTTCGTCGCCCCTCGTTGGCATCGGATTTTTCCCTTTCTGCTGATGCGCCTGGCCTGATCGATATCTTCGGCGGCCGGGAAGGCAGTCTTTCCCGGGTCATTCACCCAACGGGTGTGCCACGCCTGCGCCTGATTCCGGCCGGACAGGGGAGTGGACGCTGGATCGAGTTTTTCGCTTCGATGCGCATGCGAGTCCTGATGCAGGAGCTGCGCAACCGCTACGACGATCGCTGTCTGGTCATCGATGCACCACCAGCGTTGGGCTCACCCGATGCACGCATTCTGGCCGGACATGCCGATCAGGTCATTCTGGTGGTTGGGGAAGGCCGCCATCGTGCCGAGACCATCCGCCGTGCCGCTGCAGTCATACCACCCGATCGCCTGGCCGGAGTGGTTTTCAATCATCTGCCCTAGGCAGTCCACGGGAGGCGCATCATGTTAAAAATCAGGACCATCGGCATTGTCTCGCTGGCTGTCGTTGTGCTGACCAGTCCATCGGTCCTCCTGGCCCAGGACACTACAGAAACGGGTTACCAGCTGGATCTGGAACTGGGCCTGCTTCACAGCGACAACCCTCTCGGCAACAACCCCTCCGGGCCGAGCGATAGCTTCCTGGTGCCGCGCGCCCAGTTCGATGTTCAGCGCGGGGGCAGTCGATGGCAAGCGCGTGGCAGCGGGCACATGGAATATCGGATGTCAATGGAAGATGTCGTTGAAGATGAGTTTCGTGCCAACCTGGCGGCCGCAGTGGACTGGACCCTCTTGCCGGGCCTGGAGTGGACCTTTCAGAATGTTGCCAGTGTCGAGCCGATTGATTTCCTGGGCAC
>SKXY01000078.1 GCA_007128175.1 Wenzhouxiangella sp.
GAAATCCGTTCGATGATGTCGCTGAGCGCCGACCCGGATGTGCTGATCAAGGAAGACGGCATCACGCCCGCCGACCCCTTCGACCAGGGATCCGGCCGTCTCGACCTGGAGGCCGCCGGCCGCCTGATGCTGGTCATGGACGAAACCGTGGCCAATTTCGAAGCCGCCGATCCGCTTCTGGACGGCGACCCGCGTACTCTCAATGTGCCGCACCTGCTCGACTACTCCTGCCAGGGCAGCTGTTCGTGGACGCGCACGTTCACCAGCATTGCCGACGAGCCGGTTAGCTACCAGGCCAGTGCCAACGCGCCGGCGGGCATGAGCGTGAGCGTGGATCCGTCCAGCTTCACCATCGCGCCGGGTGCCAGCCAGACGCTGGAAATCACGGCCGATGTCGACCTCGACGTGCTGCCGGCCGGCGAGTGGGCTTTTGCCGACCTGGTGCTTGAGCCGGTCGATGGCAGCTCGGTGACCGGCGAACTGCTGAACGAAAATTTCAGTGATGGTGAATTCCCGCCACCTGGATGGAGCCGTTACGAGCTGGGTGCCAGCAGCCCGGTCTGGGCGCGCACCGAGTCTCAGTCTCATTCGGGTCCGGCCTCGGCCTGGGCCAATTACAATTCAAGCGACAATCTCGACAACTGGCTGGTCACGCCCGCACTGGATCTCAGCGCTGGCACCTATGAGCTCAGCTTTTTCGAGCGTGTCAGCTTCATGTCCTGGTACGTGTATAGCGGCGTCTGGGCATCGACCGATAGCTGTGATCCCGAGGATGGAGACTTCGTCGAGTTGTACGAAATCCTTGACGAGGCCAATTTCGAATGGCGGGAAACGACCATCGATCTCTCCGCCTTCGTTGCCGAGAGTGCGGTATGTCTTGCCTTCCGCTACTCTGGCGAAGATGCCCATACCTGGTATATCGATGACGTCATCGTCCGCGAAGGCCCGGCGGAGTCCGGCGTTGCCGCGGCGCGCATGCCGATCGTGGTCATTCCGCTCTTTGACGTGGCCGAAATCGAGCTCAGCGCCGAAGCGCTGAGTATGAGCCTCTCGCCCGGCGATGCCGCCAGCCAGAACCTGGAGATCATCAACAATGGCAATTCCGAGCTGACCTGGAGCATCCAGCAGGCACCACGCTCTTTCAGCCTGGAGCTGAGCGATGCCCCGGCCGCGACCCGGGCCGGCACCGCAGGCATTGCCAACCCCTTCGAGCTGGTGCTCGATGACGGTACCGGCAACAATGCCGTCGGCGTGGGCGGTGCGCAGTTCGTCTGGTTCAACCGCTTCACGCCCGATGTCATCGATTTCCCGATCACGCTCGAACAGATCGAGATCATGTTCGGTTACCCGGGCTCGACGGGCGGTATCAATGTGGGTGAGCTGGTCGACATCTATCTCTACGAGGATGCCGACGGCGACCCGGCCAATGGTGCCGATCACCGCGTGTCGCTGCATGACCAGGAGGTCCAGTCGGTCAGCGGCACGACCTGGTCGACTTACGGTCTTGCCGAGCCGGTGACCTTCGAGGGCCCGGGCGACATCCTGATTGCCGTGGTCAACCGCACTGCCGGCACTGCGCCGAGCACGTTCCCGGCGGTGATTGATCAAACCTCGCCCAGCCAGGGACGCTCGTGGATCGGGTTCAACGCGGTGCCTTCCGATCCGCCCGATTTCACCGAGTTCCCGACCCTGGGCGTGATTGACGGTCTGGGCATTGCCGGCAATTATCTGCTGAGGGGCTATGGCACCACAGATGGCGCCTGCTACAACCCCGAGGACGTGCCATGGCTGAGCGTCGACCCGACTTCCGGAACGACAGCGGCCAACAGCAGCACCAGCGTCGAGGTCAGCTACGACGCCGCCGGCCTGTCGGCGGGGACCTACGAGGCGGTGCTGTGCATCAACAGCAATGATCCCGACAATTCCGTCACTGGCGTGCTGGTGACGATGACAGTGGGTGAGCCGGCCGAGATCGAGGTCACGCCGGCCGAACTGGTCGCCACGGTCAGCACCGACAGTACCATCGAGCTGCCGCTGGACATTGCCAACCAGGGTACGGGCGAACTGAGCTGGAGCATCGATACCGCGCAGGTGCCGTCCGGCGCGGTCACTTACGGTGTGCAGCAGCCGGGTCTGGCTCAGGCGGTGTTCTCGCCGCAGGGCGTTGATCGCGCTTCCGGCCAGTCGCTGGAGGCAGTGGCCCGGCCCTTCCCGCCCGCGGCCGTGCTGGGTGGGCCCGTCACCGAGTTCGATGAGGGCTTCGAGGACATCACCACCCTGCCGGGTGCCGGCTGGTCGTTGCAGAACCTGAGCGACCCGCTGGGGACCAGCGACTGGTTCCAGGGCAACTCAGCCGTGTTCCCGTCCCATCAGGGGCCGGCGGACGCTTATATCGCCGCCAACTACGGCAGCACCAGCGGCGCCGGCACCATCAGCAACTGGCTGATCACGCCGGAAGTGGTGTTGCGCAACGGCACCGAGTTGCGCTTCTGGACCCGCAGCGTGGCCTCCGACTGGGAAGATCGGCTCGAAGTGCGCATGAGCACCAGCGGCGACAGCACGGACGTGGGCAGCAGTGCCACGTCGGTGGGGGATTTCGACACCCTGATGCTGAGCATCAATCCGGACCTGGAGCCCGGAGGCTACCCGACTACCTGGACCGAGATCGTTGTGGAGGTGGAAGGGCTTCCCGAAGCGACTTCCGGCCGTTTCGCGCTGCGCTACTACGTCACCGATGGCGGACCCAGTGGTACCCACAGCGACTACATCGGTCTCGACACGCTCAGCGTGAGTCAGCCCGAGGAAGGTTGTGCCTCCCCGGAAACCATCGGCTGGCTCAGTGTCTCTCCCGACAGCGGCACAACCGCAGCCGGTGCGGTATCGACGGTGGATGTCGCCCTCGATGCCGACGGTCTCGGCGAAGGCACTTACGAGGCCCTGCTGTGTGTCAGCAGCAACGATCCGGCCAGCCCGCTGGTCGAGGTGCCGGTGGCCATGACCGTGGTCGACCTGGATCCGTCGGAGCTGGAAGTCCAGCCGCTCGAGCTGGCCTTTGGCGGGGTGGATGTCGGTGATGCCGCCACGCAGTCCTTCTCGGTCGGCAACGTGGCCGATGCCGGGGCAATGAGTCTGCAGATCGGCACCCTGGGCCTGGGCGGCGATGCCGGCTTTGCCATCACCGGAGGCGACTGCACCGTAGGCAGCCAGCTCGAGCCGGGCGAAAGCTGTCTGGTGGAGGTCACCTTTACCCCGGGCAGTGCCGGAAGCTACGACGCCACAGTTGCCGTGGCCACCACCGATGGTCAGTCGGCCTCGGTGACGCTGTCTGGCGAGGGCGTGCAGGATCCGGCCGTGCTGGATGTCGACCCGGGCGAACTGACCTTCGGTGAGGTCATCCTGGGTGATGCGGTCACGCTGGGCTTTACTGTCAGCAATGCCGCCGCACCGGGTGCGATGAGTCTGGAGATCAGTGCGCTGGATCCGGCCGGCGATCCCGAGTTCGTCATCACCGGCGGTGACTGTGTCGTGGGCAGCGAACTCGAGCCCGGCGAAAGCTGCGCGGTCGAAATCACCTTCACCCCGAGTGACTTCGACGCCTTCAGCGGCAGCACTGCGGTTGCCACTACCGACGGCCAGTCGGCCACGGTGATGCTGTCTGGCGAAGGCGTCGACCTGCCCGACGGCATCTTCCAGGATCGGTTCGAGGCGCTGGACTGAAATCCGGTTCCGCCCCGACCAGGCAGTGAAACACGATCAAGGGCCGCCCACCGGGCGGCCC